>JAIXKT010000015.1 GCA_026932145.1 Bacteroidia bacterium | reverse complement strand
TTTGGTCGGTCGGTTGATGTCTGCACGGTCGGTCGGTCAGGGTTGCCGGTAACGTCTGACCAGCTTGCCGAAGTGGCGGCTTTTACCGATAAATTTCAATCGAAGAACGAACTTTCAATTTACCGAAAATGTTCAATCGAAGCACTTTACCCGCCATTGCGGCAAACTGGCTGTTACCACCAGTTTTTTATTTCTCCTCAGACCTAATTTTCTCAATTTGCAAAATATTGTTTTGAATATCCTTCATAATCCATTTAGCCCACCAACCAGCATAAAAATTAAAAGTCGTATTCATTTTAAAATGACTGTATAAATGTAAACGATTCAGTCCGCTCGGTAACCTTTCAAGTTCGTAAGTTCCATTTAGAACGTCAAAATAGTCTCCACCAATTACTACGTGTTCGTCTAAAGTTGTTGAGGGAATTTCGTGAGGGTATGCTTTGATATTAAAGACCATTTTTTTATTGTCTTTATATTCCGTTACGGTTTCATGAAAGACAAGACCTTTCGTGAAAATAGCTTCTCTATAGGCACCGACTCCATCGAAATTCAATTCCGCTTTTACAGGTCGTGGAAAACCAAGTATTCTTGTCAAATATCCTTTGTCTTGCGCATGTGGAATCTCTTTTACACGAGTTACATTGTCCCATATTTTTTCTGCTGGTGCATCAATATCAATATAAGTGTATGCTTTATAGGTTCCTGGGATTGTATCTATAAGACTTTCAATAGGTCCAATCAAGAATGGCAAAAACACTAAAATTGAAATGTTTAGTCTATTATTTGCTTTTTTTGTTTTTAAATAACCGCCAATTAGTCCGCCAATTGAAGCTGCTATTAGAAATACTGGCAATATCATAAGCCAACAAGCCCAACCTTCAATTGCAAGAGCAAGTGTTATTATTAAAAAAAGAAATACGGGTATCCAAGGTGCAAAAATTCTATACGCTATACTTTTTGCTTTTTCAGGTGCAGACAAATAAACAGTCAATGCTCCTACAATGGTCGGAAGTAAAAACAAGAAAGTTACTGACATTACAGAAAAGAGGTCGTTCCAAGTGTCAATTCCAAAAAAAAGTCGAAGTATTACAGCATATAATGTCGGAATTCCGATTGCAATTAGTGTGTTTTTTCTCGTATTGTTCATTTTCTCAAAATTGGTGGTAACGGTTGAGGCTATATGCAGTAAGGGATTGCGGGCTACTTTCCTGTCCACCGACACGAAATTTTATGCGGGGCAGAATGCTTGAAATATCACTGAAACCCTTATTGCATATAGCCTTTGTTAGCCGTTCGCCCTTTTTTATTAATAGTCTTTAGATTTCCATTATTCATTTTCAATTCCCAAAAATCGAAGAACTTCACTTTTCATTTCTTTAGAAATATCTAACCCATTTAATAGCGACCTCCAATTTTGAGATGGAACAATAAACCAAGTTGAATGATTACGGGAATGTGGAAATCCTAAGTTTCCCCAAAACCAACGCATACCTAAACTTGGTTCACCGCCCCAATGCAAAGACACAATAGCATACCTCAAACTCTCAGTGTCTTTATAAATTACTTTATAGGGACCTCCTACGCTATCTTTCGGAGAATTAATTTTCAAAATTTCCTCATCACTTTCTAAAACAAAATTTTCACCTGCTTGCATGATATTTAATTAATTAACGATTAACTATTCTTGCCAATTTATCTCCATTGAAATACAGATATGTTATTCCGTTTGTCCAAAAATTAGTGACTTTCCAAGTTTCAGTTGTTGCAGTTTTGTCAACCACATTTGCATATCCTACAATTTCTTTGCATACGGCTTTATTCATACCTATTTCATATTTGCCCGCAATAATTTTTTCTGCCATTGTTGTGCCATATTTACCTATCAAATCCTGTTTGCGTTTAGCTTTTTCTTGCGCTAATCGCTGTTTGTATGCAGCATCTTCATTTTCGCGTTTTCTCTCCTCTGCGGTTATTTTTGCCAATGTATTGTCCAAATCTTTTTTAGTCCAATATAATCTATTATCAACTAAACCATATTCAATTTCTTTTTCTATTCCTTTATCATCGACATTTTGTAAAATCAAGTTTACTTTTACATCATTATTGTAGGTATCATTCGGAGGAATTTTAAGTGCCACATCGCTACATATCCATTTTTCTTTTATAATATTCTTGCTAATATTATTCTTGTTGGGATACTCTGTTAATTCAAAAATATTTAGCCCTATATAATTTTGCTGCATTTTTACAAAACCGCCAACTAAAATAAAACTTTCCATATATGCAGTATAAACGATATCTCCGCTTTGAGTTTCTTTTAAAACAAAGTATGGGGCAATGTCTTTATCTCCATGTGTGATACGAAAATAGTAATCGTTTGTAAGTTTAACATCTCTATGCCATGCAAGGCAACTAAGTTCCTTTAAATGCCCTTTCGATTCGGCATCAGAAAGACTTAATATGTCAATGATAGTATAATATTTATTTGTAACAAATTTATCGTCATTTTGTGGTGAATAAAGACCAATTTTCAAAGGATGCCATAAATAACTATTATATTCAGAAGAATAACTATCATGCATCAATAAACTTGCACTTCCTCTTCTACCACAACCTTTTATGTATAATGAAGGTAGATATAATTGTTGCCCTATATATTTCTTGTAAGCCTCTAAAATTGGATAATATTTCACATACAGGTAAGAACTGTCATAAGGAGCATAAATAATATCTTTGTATTTCAACCATTCAGGTTCTTTTTCTTTAGGTTTATCTTCAGAAATTCTGATTTGTGCTGATAAACTTATTGGCAACAAGAATATTGCCCATAGAAAAATAATTGTACGCATATGTTTTTTCAAAATCACCCTATCTTTGAAATGTTTTTCAGCTTCCATTTTGCTGTCAAATTTAGTGTAGTTTACCATAAACCTCATTAATTTTTTTCCTGCTCTAACGGCTTTACAGGTCTTGCCTCGTTGTCGTCCTTTTGGTGTGCGGTTTCGCACGGGTGGCGGCTAACTCCTAAATATGCGCAATATTAAATCTAAAATATCAAATAAACAAAAAAATATATTTACTTGCCATACATTGCTAATCAGGATATTTAATGCTGTACCTTTGTAGATACATATTTCACGCAGTATATCAGATATTAAAAAAACGCAACTATATGGATATTAAAAAAGCGCAATCCGATTTTGATTTAAGCAGAATAAGTACCTCAACCGGAAAACACAGAGATCAAAATGTAATTTGGCTTAAATTTGAAAAGAACTATAATTTAATTACACAGATAAAGCAGAATCTACCCGCAAGGTGGTCTCAATCTCAAAAATGCTGGTATGTTTTGGATAATAGAACTAACAGATTTAAACTGGGCTTAGAAAATAATGTTGTAGGCTCCGAGGTTATTGATAATATTTCTGATGTCAATAAACCTGAATTTGAAAAATTTCAGAATATACTGACCTTAAAAGGTTATTCTACAAATACCATCAGAACTTATTCTATTGAATTTGCTCAACTCCTACATATTCTTAAAAATGTGTCTGTAAAAAACGTAACTCCCGAAAAGCTGCAAAGCTATTTTCTGTATTGCATAAACGAATTAAAATTGTCCGAAAACTCTATTCACAGCAGAATTAATGCTGTGAAATTTTATTATGAGCAAGTACTTCATCATAATAAAATGTTTTTTGATATTCCTCGCCCTAAAAAACCATTACTGTTACCTAAATCGTTAAACACCCAGGAAATAAAAAAACTGTTTGAAGTAACAGAAAATAGCAAACACAGCTTGATTTTAAAACTGTGCTACGGAATGGGTTTAAGGGTAAGTGAAATTGTAAATTTAAAAATAGAAGATATAGACAGCAATAGAATGATTGTCTTAATAAAAAACGCAAAAGGTAAAAAAGACCGAATAGTAAAACTACCCGAATCTATTTTGCAGGAATTAAGAACTTATTACAAAAACTATCTCCCCAAAAAATACTTATTTGAAGGTCAAAATGATGGGCAATATTCCATACGAAGTGTTCAAAATATTTTTAAAAATGCGATGAAAAAAGCGAATATAAAAAAACAAATAGGCATTCACGGACTTCGCCACAGCTATGCCACACATTTGTTAGAGTTAGGTACAGATATTAGCTTAATTCAAAAACTATTGGGGCATAACGATATAAAAACCACTTTGTTATACACCAAAGTTGCTGATAGTCAGATAGCTAATATCAACAGTCCACTGGATAATTTATAACCTTTTTGGGGTTTTTGTCCCTTATTGGAGTTTCTCTTTTTTACTACGAAATTTACTTGCTTTATTTAAAGTTGAAAAATGAATTTCAATTTGAATATCTTTTAATACACGAGCAATTTTCTGGTAAACTTTCGTTTTTTACCGATATTCAGTTTCACGAAATAAACTCCGGGTGTAATGTCTATGGGAAGTTCTATTTTTAAAGTCGGAGAGTTAAAGTCCCATTTCTGAATAAGTTGGCCCAGCCCATTGATAATTTCTATGTGTGCATTTTCGGCTTCTTCAAAAAAGAGTTGAAAATTGACCGTTTTTTCGGTTGGGTTGGGATACATCCAAAAACGGTCTTCATCCGAAACAAAGTTAATAGGTAAATAACGAACCGTAGTATCCCGTAAGAGCCATAAGTCAGGGTCTAAGCGTAAACTATCCAGCGCAAATGATAACGGAACATGAAAAAGTTGAAAGTTCTCTGATAAATCTAACCTAAGGGTCGTGTCTATATTGCTACCGGAAGAGTTTTTACCATAAATTCGTAATGGTACTGCCATTTCAAAAAATGACACAGAGGGGTGAGTGGTAGTTTGAATCAAACGTACATTTAAGAAATTATCAGCATCTTGTTTATATTCAACAAGATAAGATGGGTATCCTTTTCCATAGAAAAAATCCTGAAAATATTCTGTTAAAGAGCAGTTACAGGCTATTTCAAAATGTTTCTGTAAGTGTTGGGTTTTTGCGTAACTATAAATAAGGTTGGGGTCTTGTATGTAAGTGCGTATTGCGGTAAAAAATGCTTCATCACCAATCAGCCAACGGAGTTGGTGGAGTACAATAGAGGCTTTATGATAGCTAAGTGCTCCTAAGAAAACCCGTAAGTTATTGAGTGTGTCTGAATCTACAAAGACAGACCCTGTTGCGTCTTTGGCAGCTTCACGTAAAACGCCCCATTTTCTTTGGTAAAAATACCGGCCATCGAAAAGTTTTTCAAAACAATAGGTAGTTAGGTAGTGCGCAAAACCTTCATGCAGCCAAACGTCTTGCCATGAAGAAGCAGTTATTTTATCTCCAAACCATTGATGCGCCATTTCATGAGCCATTAGTTCAAACATCCAGCCGGTGATATAGGATAACGTTTGATGCTCCATTCCGCCTCGCCAACCAAATTGGAGATTTCCATACTGCTCTCTGCTGAATGGATATGGCCCAAGTATTTTGGTAAATAGACGAAAAGCATCGTGTTGGTCTCCCATAGTGGTAACGCTATAAATAGAATCTTGCGGAAACGCAAAATTTTGAATCCGTAAAGAATCCTGCGTTCCCTCATCAAAAAAGTGCATATTGACCTCAGAATAATTGCTAACGGCAATAGCAATAAGATACATATCCACTGGATAGCGATGTTTCCAATGGGTAACTAACATTGTATCATCTAATTGAATAATGGATTGTCTAACCCCAATAGCTGCTGCCTTAGTACCAACGGGATGATAAAGGTAGATGTCGGTAGAATCTATTTTGTCGTTTAAGGTTAGCTTAGAAGGCCACCAGTCTCGGCTTCCGTAGGGTTCTGAGAGCGTCCATGTGCATCTTCCTTGGCTATGGGGAGCGGAGAGAAAAGAACCAAAGCCAGTGGGTTCCGGATGCCCGCCATACCAAATACTAACAGAATCCGTATGCTCACGCAAAACATAGTTAGGAAGTTCAATGAATAATATATTGTCTTTATGGGAAAAATGTAGTAACTTATTATGGTACTGAACTTGATATACTTTTAAGTAATTACTTAATTCAAAGGTAATTATGCTAAATGAATCTACATTAGGGACAAAATATGCCGTAACTTTTCCGGATATATATGCTGTATCTGGGGTTACTTTCCACCAAGCTTTTAGGCCGGTAAAGTTATAGTCTTGTCCGGCAGCTATTAAGGTGCGCTGTAAAGAAACGGACTGCTTTTGTGCAAACTGATTTTCGGGGCGTTTGCAGAAAAATCCACCACTTTCGAGGCCATCAAAGTAGTTTTCCGGTAGTAATTTTTCTTGTGCAAAAGACTGGAAAAAAACACTTAGAAGAAATATTATTCTAACAAAGTAGCCGACCTTCATCTAACTTATTCTAAAACAATGCGTGCAGTAGATCCGGAATCTCCTTCTTTTTCTGTTATTTGAAGCCAGTAAATACCACGTGGTAGCCCGCTTAAATCAACTTGCTTTTCAGTTCCGGAAAACGCTAAGGTATTAACAATAACACCGGTACTGTTCAGCACTTTTAGGGTATAATCCCCCTGCTCTTGTAATACAATATTAACAACACCTGTTGTGGGGTTCGGAAATATTTTTTCTACTAACTGATTATCAGCATCATTTTGATTTTTATCTGTTTGTGTTTCTTGTAATAAGGTATCAGGGGTTTCATAGATTTCCGGATGTTGGGGAAGTTGCTGTAATAGCTGGAATGTATTAGCAGCCTCATCTAAAATATTGTTAAATATTTTATGAACTGCTCTCCGGTGAGGTTTTAAGCGATAGGGATAGTTTTCTTTATCTGGAAACATCCTTTTGGGGATTTTTTGGTTGTCAATAAGTTTATCTATTTGAAACATAGCTTGTAAGCCTGCAAAGCCTCGTAGTTGGTTTTTGGATTGGTTGATTTCTATCGCGTCATAATAGTACGTTTTGTCTTTTTGCTCCGTAGATAAGTAATAGCGTTTTCTAAATCGGCTTGCCCAGCCCGTAAAAAGGGTTTCCGCATTTTCGGTGATCGTACTGACTTGCGTCTTGGAATCAAAAAACATTTTCCATGTTACGGTATCGCCGCTTGGGTTAATGAGCCGTAAGGAATCTCCCAAAGTTTCCACCAAAGAGATTGGATGTTTGGGAAACTTTTGGGTAAAGCTACTTTTAGGAGTATCTTGCTCACAAGAAGTTAGTATTCCTAAAAAAAATAAAACAGCAATCTTGGTTGCTTGTGTTAATCTTTTGTAATCCATACAAATTCTCCGTATTCATTTTTTTCAATTAAATCTATGCTTTCGATTGCTTCGGCAGGGATTGAGCCATAAACTCTGGGGAAAAGTTTATCAGAAAGTCCATTTTCCCATTTTACAGGAACAGTTAGGCGTTTTTCTACAATTGAAAGTACAATCATTTTAGGTGAACTATCATAATGAAGTTTCGCAACTGAGAGAACTTCCTCTTTTGGTGAACAATGTATAAAACCCTCAGTTTTTAGTGATGGATTTTTGTAAACTCCTATTTCTAAGGCTCTAAGTAAAAGCTCTTCCGTTGTTAAATGATAAATCACATACAAATATACATAATACTTCGCTAACAATTTCAGGCTACAATTTTGCCGTAGCCGAGGGGTAACCTTATTTTTCTTTTATTTTTGTAAATTGTATAAACGATCACTACATTTACTTTTCTCTTTAAAGATTTACAATAAGCAATATATCTGAATATTAACTCTTTACAATCATCACCTTCAGCTATCAATTATCCCAAGAAAAAGATAAAAGATGGAAACAATGAATTATAGCCTTGATTTACTTATTGGCACATTCATTTGTGAAATCACCGATATAATACGATAATGATATTTTAATTAGACCAAAATGTATCTATATTCATATATTTGAATGTGCATATAGACATTACCATTTGAGGGCTTAGGTTCTTTATTGCTTGGTCAAAGAATGTGCTGATTTGTTCTAAATTTTCGAAATGTTTATTGGTAAACTTTCTTTTGATATGTTGCCATATCTTTTCAGCAGGGTTTAACTCTGGGCTGTAAGGAGGTAGAAATAATAGGAAGATATTTTTTGGAATGATTAGTTTTTTTGCCTTGTGGAATGCACCATTATCCAAAACCATTATTTTGTATTCTTCAGGCTCTTGCAATGAAAACTCATCAATGAAAATTTGAAAAGTTTCTCCATTGCAACTAGGCATCTCCAGTTGGAATTGCGTACCACTTACAGGAGAAAATGCTCCAAAAAGATAAGTGTATTGAAAAACTTGTTGGAAAGTACACACCGGTTGAATGCCCTTGGCCGTAAGACCTCTACCATACTTGGTATGTAATCCAAAACGGCTTTCGTCTTGAAAATAGAGATTAACAGATTGAAAATCTATTGAAAATGAAAGGATTATATTGGTTATTTTATTAATAAAGTTTTTTTAAAATCCTCAACAGCTAGTTCATTTTTTTTGACATGGCTTTTGCGAGCTACTTTTACCTTTGTCCCAAAATGCTTTGTGGCATATTTAAGCACTGTGTTGTATTTAATATCCTTGTTAAACTCATTGGCTATCCATTCCTTGAGTTCAATATACCCTGCCAGTCCATTTTTAGGGTCATGCAGTTTCTCTTCCATTTTTTTATGCTCTTCCTTGGTGAACACTGATGGCTTTCCTGCTTTCCCTTTCCTACCATTATGTAGCAAGGTGTCCATACCTCCTTTTTTGTAGGCAGTGCGCCAATTGTGGATGCTTTGACTGCTGGCACCAATGGTATCCATCAACTCACGTTTAGAAATACCTTTACTGCCCGCCTCTTTCATCGCTACCAACATTTTGATGCGAGGTTGCATCATTAAAGACGATGATTTTAATGATTTTCTCAACTCAGTCAAACTTTCTGATACAGGAATATATAATGCAAATGACATAATGATTTATATTAAAAACCAAAAATAAAATAAAAAATCCAATATGCAAAATATTGGTCTTGTTTATTTTTCACTATCGTATAAGCTACAGGCTACAAAAAACAAAAAAGGCGTTTCTGATAACGGTAAAAAGCTATTCCGAAATAATATAGTACAAAATACTAAACTGGCACATACCCAAAAAGCACTTCTGGCAGAAAACCCTTGCTTTACAAAAAAATATACCGGAAATATAATCGCTACTGAAAATATTATGGTAACCAGCATCGGACAATAGACCGCATTGTTCCACAGCATTAACGGAGTTCCAAGCAAATAATAATGAATGGGCCCCCAAATACCCTTTACAATAAGATGTGGATTAGCTGCCCACTCTGCGGCAGAAAAAATCCTACTCACTGCATCGCTATCTGTAATCTGAACAAACGGTAATGCAAAAACCTTCAAAACAAATACAATGAACCCTAAGTAAATCAATTGTTTTAAAAAGTTATCTCGAGAAATAGCCCCCAATATTTGATTCCACATAAAAAAATACCTAAATATATTCTCCTAAAAATATATTTCTATTTGATACACAAAGCTATACAAAATAATTGACTTGGTGTATGCAAAAGATAGAGCTGCTATTAACGCAAAACTTTCCGAAGAATTTTAAATTCTCGGAAAGTTTTGGTCTTATTTTCAGCAAGGGAAACTTTCAGAATATTAATTACTGATGTTACGCAATATTAAGTAGTATTTTTAAGACTTGGTGTTAATAAATG
>JAIXKT010000014.1 GCA_026932145.1 Bacteroidia bacterium | reverse complement strand
ATTGACAGTTTTGTGCTCCGAAATCCGCCACTGCGCCAAGCGCCAAAACGTTATGTGCTATATTGAATGACCGACAAACTAAAAATATCAATCGAAAAACTTTACGACATTTTCGCAAAGTATCAAGGACTTTCAAAATTGGAAGGAAGTCCTCTTTATGACGATTTAGCAACTTGGAACAAACAAATAAGAAGCAAAAAATTGAGAGAACTGACTGACGAAGACTTATCACTGTTTGCAGGAAAAGTTATTTTGACTTGGGGGGACGAAAATGACTACAGGTTTTACTTGCCAAGAATTTTAGAATTGACAGCGGAACTCAAAACACCTTACGACATTTGGACACTTTACAGCAGACTTGAAGACGCTAATTGGAAATCTTGGGACGTTGAAGAACAGACAGCCATAAACGACTTTACAATTGAATTGTGGAACAATCTACTGACTGACAACAGTGAAAAAGCAGAATGGGAATTCAAAGACTACTTTCACTCAATAGCATACTTCTACCCTGACTTTTCTGAGATAATAAAAGTTTGGGAGACCAATGACAGTTTTGCATCAATAAAACATCTGACAAATTATATATTTGAAGAACGACAACATTTATTTGGTAACAACTACATAGACAGCATTGAGAAAAACACAAAGAATATTGAACAATTCAAGACTTGGTTGACTTCCGACAACATTTTAAAGAAAATAGAAAAAGCATTTTACGACAACGAAAAGAGTGAAATTGCGGAACGACTTTCTTGGGTTGAACAAATACTGACGAATGAGAAGAAATACAGCACATAACAGCACCTACCCAAAAGTGGCGGTTCAGTGGTTAAATCAAGCTTTGTGCTTCTATCAAAGTTTGTGCTTGGTTGACAGTGAAGTACTCCGAAATCGCCACCTTCGGGTAGCTGCAAACCGTTGAGCGACATTACGCCTGCGGCGTAGTTTTGTTCTTCGTGTTTTGCTGCGCAAACACTCCCATCCAAAACAAATGTCGCTCAACGCAGCGCTTGACCTAATTTTGTCTAAGATACGCCTGGGCTTTGCGCCGGCTGCGGCTCGCACCGCTCGCCGTTCCGGCTAACGTCGCCCAACAAAATACTTGACAAAATTAGATTCCGAGAAAAAAAACACCGGAATCCCAAAATAAATTTTGGTCTTCTCTTTTTTTTCTCGGAACTTCGTCAAGCGCTGCGTTGGTGGCAATGCTAACGGACGACCGTTCTGAATTGAAAGTTCAGACAAAACGACCATAAAACATTCGCTACCGTAAATCGGACAGCGGATGCAAAAACAAGAAGCACTTGAAAAAATAAAATCATTAGTTCAGCGGTTTGACGAACAAAAGGAATTTTACAAAAAAGCAGATTACAACGAAACGCAAACAAGACGCGATTTTATTGACCCGTTTTGGAAAGCTCTCGGTTGGGATATTGACAACGAAAACGGTTATGCAGAAAGCTACCGTGAGGTAATTCACGAAGACCGTGTAAAAGTGGGCGGTGCAACAAAAGCTCCCGATTATTCATTTAGACTTGTTGGCGGAAAACGACTTTTCTTTCTCGAAGCCAAAAAACCAAGCGTTTTTATCAAAGACGATATTCAGCCGGCTTATCAAGTAAGGCGTTACGGTTGGAGTGCGAAAATGCCCATTTCCGTAATTACCGATTTTGAAGAATTTGCAATTTACGATTGCTCCAACAAACCCAAACCAACAGACAAAGCCAGCAACGGACGAATTAAGTATTTACAATATTCTGACTACCTAAACGACTTTAATTTTATTTGGGAAACTTTTTCAAAAGAATATGTTCTCAAAGGCAGTTTTGACAAATACATTACCAGCGACAAAAACAAAAAAGGAACAACCACAGTTGATAACGAATTTCTGCTATCATTAGACAAATGGCGTGTTGAATTGGCGATAAATATTGCACTTCGCAACAAAGATATTAACGAGGAAGAATTAAATTTTGTAGTGCAACATACCATAGACAGACTAATTTTTCTTCGTATTGCAGAAGATAGAAGTGCCGAACCTTACGGCGAATTGCAAACTGACATTAAAACCGGAACCTATTACCAAAATCTTTTATTCCGTTTTCATCAAGCAGACCAAAAATATAATTCAGGACTTTTTGATTTTAAGAAAGATAAAATCAGCGAGAAAATTACGATTGATAATAAAGTCATTAAAAACATTATTTCAGAACTTTACTACCCTATTTGCCCTTATGAATTTTCGGTATTATCGGTTGAAATTTTAGGAAGTGCTTACGAACAATTTTTAGGAAAACAAATGGGTCAATCCTAATTTATGGGGAGTAATTGTTAAAAGTGGTATGTTTGAAGCAATAAAAAACACTTAGCATCGAAACAACATTTTTCAATGAAGTATTCCCGGAAGAGATATTGGAATACTTCGAGATAAAGCAATACCAACAACTATGTTCGGTAGCAGAGAAAATAGAATACTGGCTCAAAAACACAACGGGAAATTTATTTTTGCTCTCAAGTCAAATCGGAAAGTTGCCTTGACACTGGATGATAAGCAAAACGGTCGTTACACAAGTATTAAGTCCCTGAAGCCGGAAGGGCGCACTGCGGTGGTGTGGGTTGAGCAGTTGGATTTCCCAATTCTCATTGCATGCCAAATTTTCACAAACGAGAATGATACTGCTGCGCTCTATCTGGCTTCTAACGACTTAAATTTGTCATACGAGCAAATCACTGCAATCTATCACAAACGATGGAAAGTAGAAGAGTATCACAAATCCATCAAGAGCAATGCTTCGTTTGCCAAATCACCTACACGCACAATAACAACACAAAAAAGTCATTTCATTGCTTCGCTGACAGCGTTTAATCGGTTTGAATTACTGAAAGTAAGAAAAAACAAAAGTCATTTTGCACTGAAAAATTATTTGAACATAGTAGCACTACGAAAAGCAAAGGAAGAATTACAGCATTTATTAACACCAAGTCTTAAAAATACTACTTAATGTTGCGTAACATCAGTTAATGACTATGAATTCCACCCCGAATGCAGTACAAGCTTTGTGCACTTAGCTATGATTAGAATTATGCTTAACAGAATAAAAAAATAAATTTTAAACAACCTCTTAGTACTGGATAGAACAAATTGGAAATTGGAAGAAAAAAACATCAACATTCTGATGTTGGGGGGTAAGCTATAAAAAACGTAGCTTTTCTATTGAGGTTCAAGATGTTAAACAAAAAACAAAATTCATACACTTCGGAGAGAATTGCTTTGATAAAAGATTTCACCGAATGCTTCAGCAAAGACTGCATAGTACTCCTGGCTTCATCAATAGGACACCCAAAAGTTCAAAACAGTGCTAATAGCCATTTTTGTTCTTCTGTTTTATCAAGCAACATAAGTTTGTTTTCATTGGATTGCGGCAACCGGATAGTAAGTCCAAAGATTGTCTTTAAAATATCAATAGCTTTTTCAGGGCTTATTCCTGCCTTTTTGATGTTTAATTGACGTTCTAACTCTTTGTATAACTTGCAAGCAGCAAAAGCAATGCAAATATGTGCTTCTATCCTACGTTTTTTGTAATGATAAATTGGTCGCACTCTTAAATCTGTTTTAATAACTGATGTTACGCAAGGATATCATTAATTTAGCTGTATGAATGTTGAAAACATAG
>JAIXKT010000013.1 GCA_026932145.1 Bacteroidia bacterium | reverse complement strand
TATGACCAAAAAATCTAATCGTTAAGAAAAAGTTTCGCCCTTCTTCTGGGTAACCTTCCGTAAGCGAATAATTATTATCGAAAATATTATTTATTCCGGCTTTAATATTTATGTTTTTCAACACTTGGCCGGAAATAATGGCACTAATAACCGTAAATTCCGGCGATTTAGTTCCGTAGCTTGTGCTGTAACGCAAAGAATTATATTCCGCACTTGCAATTATTCCTATTTGTTTTACCGGATTATATTGCAAATAAAAATATACTTTTGTATTTGGTATATCGGTAAACAAAACGCTTGGATCAGTTAAATTATTTCTCTCGATATACGAGTAATTTACTTCTGCACGAATATTTTCTGCAACATCGTATTTCGCGGATAATTCTATCCCCGCAAATTCCGCTTCGCCCGTATTTTGCATTTGCGATTTTCCGGGAAGAACATTACTTACGCCGATAATTGCATCTTTTAAACGACTGTAAAACAGCGACGTTTTACAAGTTAATTTTTCGACAATATTTCCCGTATATGTCAAATCGTAATTATTAGCTATTTCAGGATTTAGTTTGGGATTAGGTATGGCTGTGCCCATTCTGTACGAGTAACGTTCTTTTAATGTGGCAAAGCGGGTTTTTCGTGATGCAGTAGCACTGATATTATGGTTTTCATTTAGATAATAAAATACGCCTAACTGTAAATTAAATGCAGGCGAAGGTTGCGCTCTTGGAAAATCAGTAACAGTTTTGGAAGAGCCGTTATAGTCTTCGGCCGTAATATTTTTTCTTATGCTGTAAATTACACCCGGAATAATTTCCAAATTATCACTAAATTTGTAAGTATCTTCCGCAGCAAAAGTCAGGGTATTGTCTTCAAAACGTCTGATAGGTTCGCCTGCATTGTTTTCTCTGTGAATGTCTTCTTTGTATTGCGCCGACAATTTCAATTTATTATCCGAAAAAATACTTGTTCCGTATTCTAAGCTGCCACCGTAAGAATAATCGTTATACATACTTTGGAACGCATAAGGCTTTTTTTGAGTAGTATAAGTCGAGTCATCGAAACTGTTTATCGAATTTTTGAAAATATCGTAATAAACTCGGCTTTTTATATAGCTGTCATCGCCAAGGCTGCTGTTCGACAAAAAATAATAAGTTTCTTTGTTCCAATACGGCCATTGCCAATATCTGGGTTTATCGTACAGCGAGTTTAATTTATCGTCGCCTGCATACACGGGATTTCCTTTTTTTCCTTGTTGATTAATATATCCGACAACGTATTCGCTTTTTTCATTGGGCATCCATCCGATTTTTAAGTTTATTTTTTGGTCAGTTCTGTAAGAGTTCTTTCTGTTTCCGCCGTTTTCGTGATTATGCGGCTGAAATTCTTTCGACATTAAGTAAGAATCTCTGTGCAAATACGATGCACCTCCTTGAAAATAAAAATTGCCGTAATTCGAACCGATATTTACCGCACCCCGATATCCGTCCGAATTTATCAAACCCGCCGAACAGTCATATTCAAATTTTCCGAAGGGTTTTCTCGAAATTAAATTAATTGCTCCGCCCAAAGAATTCGGTCCGTAGACTACCGATGAAAATCCTTTGGAAACATCAACGGCCGATAAATCGAAAGCGGTAAATCTCGATAAATCAACATAGCCGTCATAAGGTACGTAAACAGGAATTCCGTCCATATAAACGGGAACGGCACGCAAATCGAATCCACGCACGGAAACTGTTGTTTCATTTCTTGCGCCGGAAGCGGATATGGATATACCCGGCAACTTTTCCATAGCACGCGGAACATCGAATAAATTACGGAGTTCCATATCTCTTTGGGTTACGCGCTCGGTTATTTCGCTCAATCGAGAAGCAGTTACCACAACCTCGCCAAGCTTAAACATTTTATTCGCCAAAGAATCGCCCCGAACCGCACTTGACGAGTCAGGCTTCTGCGAAAATGCCGCAATTGGAAGTAAGAACAGAAAAGCAAGTATTTTTATATTTTTCATAAACAAAAAGCGTTGTGTTTGAAAAAGCATAACGAAGATTAAAAAAATTAAAATTTGATTGTTTTCGATTTGTTTGCAATTATTAAATTCAGTTCTTGCTCAATGTTGCGAAATTCCCGAACAGCATTTTCACCTGCTTCTGTAAGAATTGCACCGCCGCCTTTTTTACCGCCGGACATTTTTTCAACCAAAGGACTTGCTCTTTTATTCATATCTTCCACTAATTGCCATGCTTGGCGATACGACATTTTCATTGATTTGGCAGCATTTGTAATCGAGCCGGTTTCTTTTATATTTTCAAGAAGAATTACCCGACCTATACCCAAAAAAGGGCCGTCGTCCTCGTCAATCCAAATTCTGATTCGTAATGCGTATTTTTTCATTTTACCGTTATGTTTGTCAAAGCATATCGCAAAAATACAATCGATAGAAAAGTCGGAATATGACAAATGTCATTTTTCAGCAGATAAGAAATATCAATAGAAAAGCATTGCAAAGAACGAATTGTACCGTCAGGCACAAAATATCTGTAGAAAAAACAATTACAAGAAAATTGTTGTGCCGCAGGCATAACATATCGGTAGAAAAGATATTTATTTTTATTACGGGAAATAAAAAAAGCCCCTGTTTTTTGGGAAACAGAGGCTGAAAAGTAGAAGCACAATATTTTTTACAGAACAATATATTCTTCGGAAGTTTCCTTATTATTATTAAGAAGCAAAGCGTCCATTTCTTCTATGCTTTTAGCTTCGGGTTTAAGAGCATTTGCACGACTGACCATAAACCAAACCAAGGGCATAACGCCCCCCAATACAAATAATGTTGCACCTATTCCGCGCAACCAAGTAAGATGATAGAAAACACCGTCATCTATAAATTCGGACGAGCGACCGTACCATAAGCCTTGCTCGACCACAGCCTTGAGCTGAATTACACCGGCAGGAAACAAGTCCAATACTACCATACATATAAGCCCAACGTTGATTGACCAGAACGAAACATTTATAATTTTATCGTTCCAGCGATTTCCTTTGATAAGCAGGCGCGAAGCGAATAAGCAGGCTGCTATAGAAATATTGCCGTAAACACCCATAAGAGCAGCATGAGCGTGATTTACCGTCAAATATGTTCCATGTTCAAAATAATTCATTATGGGCAGATTTATGATAATTCCGAGAACACCCGCACCGAAAAAATTCCAGAAATTTACCGCTACCAAATATTTAAAAACAGTAGGAAATCCGAACCTCCCCAAATCTTTTTGCTCAACATCACCTACGGCAAAACGCGGCATGTTTTTAAATCTCCATGCCTCTACCGTCAATAAAATAAGCGGTACGAATTGAAGAGTTGAAAAAACGCTGCCAAGTGCCATAGTTGCAACCGGTTTAGCATTCCAATAAAAATTATGTGAAATACCCAATAATCCCGTTCCCAAAAACAGTACCGTAGCAAAATAAACTACCCGAATGGCAGCTTGCCGACTGACTAAACCCATTAGAACCATCAAATAACTGACTATAACAGTAATAAACACCTCGAAAAACGCCTCAACCCACATATGTATAACCATCCAACGCCAAAAATCAGCTATAACAAAGTTTGTTTCGGGTTTGGCGACAAATCCCGACAAAAACAACAACGGTATTCCGACGACCGAATACATTATCCAATTCGGTAAATTCCAACGGTGTTTTTTTATCAATGCCGGTTTAATTCCGCGATAAACGGTAAATACCCATAACACAAAAATTACCATAAGTAATATTTGGTAAATTTTACCGAAGTCTACAAATTCCCAACCCTGATGACCAAGCCAATACCACCAATCGCCCAAAAGCCCCAGAGGCCCCAATACAATACCCGTAAGCGAACCGGCCACAAGAACAACCAAAAGTGCGAAAATGGTATTTACGTAATGTGCTTGCCCGGGAATTTCTTTTTTAGAAAGAATAGGAAGTATGAATATTGAAGATGCAATCCAGCAAGTGGAAATCCAATATAGAGCAATCAAGGTATGCCAAGAACGAGAAATAGTTACCGGAATACTGGTTATATGTATTCCGAAAAATCCCAACCAATTTATGAAATCGTTTATTGTTACCAAGCCGCTCGATACTTGTACAAAAAACAGTAAAATCGCTACAAGAAAGAATTTATACGTAGCACGTTGCGACGGGGTAGGGGAGAATTTGGCCACACGCTCGCTCATAAACAAATCGCTTTTTGCCGGTTTGAAAAATTTGTTCGGCAATTGATTGTATTGACCAATGTAATACAATACAATGCCGCAAACCAGAACGAAGCCCAACATACCCAAAACACTCCATAAAATAACGGGCGAAGTGGGAGTATTTCCGGCAGACGGGTCGTATGGCCAATTATGAGTATAACTGAAATTACTTCCCGGCCTTTCAACAACGCATACCCATGCGCCCCAAAAGAAAAACGCACTTAGGTCTTTAATTTCCTGCGAACTTTTAATATATCCTTTCGGCAACAGCCCTTTGCCTTTGTGATGCTCGAACCTGTCAATATAATAATCTTCCAAACGATGGAAAGCGTAGGCTTGTGCGGCATTTAGAAGAACAATATTATCGCTTTCGTTATATGTGTTTTGTTTCAGTTCTTTTTTAACTTGCTCTCCAATGGCTACAATATCTCCCGCACTCGGTTCTTTGCCGTTTTTCTCTTTAAATTCTGTTTTATAATAGTCATTCATGGCAAGATTGACTTGATGTAGAGCTTCGGCGGTGAAATCCGGGCCGCGTTGCGCACCGTCGCCGAAATAGCTGCCATACTCCATCAGAGCATATTTATGAAACACTTCCTGCCCGCGGTGCATAGTTACTTGGTCCATTACAATTTTTCCGTCCGGGGCTTTAAATCCCGTCATTGGAGGAGCGTCCACATAAGTTTGAAGTCCGATTATACCGACTCCGAACAAACTGATTACCAAAATGAAAGTCAAAGGCTTCCACCAATTTTTGGTATTCATAAAATAGGTTAGGCCGCCTATGGGCAGAGTGCCGTTGTTCTCCTTGCTCATGTAGCTTTTGTCCGAAAGAAATGGAACAATAATTTGATGGCAAAATGGCGGGGAATACCGTTATCTCGGCGACTTTATCTGCACATTGCATTTCTATGCACGAATGTTTTCTATGGAATGTGCGTGTGGTGTGGTTTTACCGTATCTTGTCGCCTGCAACGGCTCTTTCGCCTTCTGATTTTCCTTTGTATAATTAATTTCGCGGCAAATGAAAACCGAATTTCACAAACTTATGCAATTTTTTAACAATTACGCATAATGGCTCTATTTGCCGTAACACAAAACAATGTTTTATACTTTAATACCTTTTCTTTTATATGTGTTATCACACAAAAAAATAAAAAAATGTTGAATAACAATA
>JAIXKT010000012.1:65907-88902 GCA_026932145.1 Bacteroidia bacterium | reverse complement strand
GATTAGAATTATGCTTAACAGAATAAAAAAATAAATTTTAAACAACCTCTTAGATAATTGAGAGATGTCGTCAAGTTGTTGTTCTAAGGTCATTTCTCCTCTAACTTCACTTTCTATTCTTTGTGAAACATCATTTTTATTCGTTATTTCTGTAACGGATGAAATTAACATATCCTTTAATTCTTTAATTGCTTTACTTGCTAAAGATTTTTGTGCAATTATTGGATAGTCGCCTGATTTTATATCTCCACAATTTTCACAGCCTGCGCCTGCCGGCAATACAACTAAGTATAACCCTCTTGTAAATACTTGCTTTTTTATATTTTCCTCAAATTTATTTTGCAATCCTGATTTTAATTTTGTTTTTTCTGTAATAAATTCTCTCAATTTGGGTAAATCGCTAATGTCTGATAAGTTTGGCAATTTGTTGAGGTAGTTAGTATAATTGGATTTCAAATCTTCTAATTGCTTATTATACTTGTTGACCTCTGTAAGTGCTATTGTAACATGGCTTTGATCCATTGAAAAAATTTGAGATCTTTTGTTTTTTACATCAGTTTCTATTGCGTACTTATTGTTTAAGTCTTGTTTGGTATAAGTTAACGGTGTGTTTAGTTGAATGTTAGGAATAGTAACTGTTTGCGAAAAGGAATAATTTGCACAAAATAAAATCAAAAGCAAAAAAAGTATTTTAGTTCTCATAAATATTATTTTTGGGATTATAATAAGGTTGTAAACATTCCAACAACAGGTACTTGGCTCAATGCCATTTTTAACACCTTAGATCCAATTTTTTTAACTAAGATATTTAAAACTTGTTTTTTTTGCTCTTGTTTTTTAGCAAGCGAACATAAGTCCAAATCTAAACTTCCATTTTTTACAACTCCGTCAATTATAGGTACATTGCTCAATATATCAGAAGTATTAATTTTTTCACTTACGGCATTTACAATTGTGAGAGCTTTAGAATTATTTTTATTGTAAAATTTTGTCATATCTAAATTAAATCCCGCTTCATTGCACTGTATTTTAACATTTGGCACAAGGGTTGGATTAAAATTTGCCGCTTGTTTTTGAGGTATATTGACAACTAATGGCGGAACAATAGTTGTTGTTTCTGACACAATCTTTTCTTCTTTTAGAACTTTTAAATATTGATTCAAGGCTTCTTGTTTTTCTGTTTCGGTATGTTCCGGCTCTTCTGATTTTGGAAGTAAATTTTGTTTTTGAGCAAACTCATAAACATTGTCGGCAGTAGTGCGTGCGGTAACAGTTACATAGTTGTCGCTAACTTCTGTATTTATTATAGTAGCTTTTATAAAACCGTGAATAGTTTGTATTGTTACCTTTTGTTCAATTATTTTATTAATTACTCGCACAGTATCGTAAATTTCTACTGCTAAAATCATCGTCAATAAATTTGCTCGTGCATCTACCTCTGCCCCGATAGTAGCCATTTCCACTGCATAATCTCTTCCTTTGGCAAGATGTTTCTCATTTAAAAATACCCTTCCTTTAGCTTCGTAATAGCCTTGTGTATAGTTAATTGCGCCAATCTGCTCAATAGATTTGGGATTATCGTTTGTCGTTTGTACTACCTGTTCGATAAAGTCAAAAGTAGCTGACGTACTATCTATATCATTTTTTTCGATACCTGTAGGTGATAAATCTTCGTATGTTTTTTTGTTAATATTTTTTGCTGCGTCTTGTGGAACTGTACTTTGCTTATTCAGATTTTGAACAAATGACATTCCTGATAATACGCTAATTTTTTGTGCATTTGCTTTTATACAAAAAGCTAATAATAAGGTAATAAAAAAAGTATTTTTCATGCTTTTTATTCTACTTGTTGTTTTTGTACAGTCAGTCTATTTTTGGTTACCGATTACTTTATCTCAGGATAACGTTGCCCATTATCGCAGAAGTTTGTAGCAATTTCTGCTCAACCTACTAATTGCCAAAATTAATATAAAATCCTAACAATAAAGATTATGAACAGAAGATTTTTTCTGGGAAAACTGCTAAAAAACACCATTGAAAACCAGATAGTTAATTCCGTATATGTTTTGTTTCATCAACAATGTGGTGAAACAAAACAAGTAACGAATTTGGGCAATACTTTGTTCGTTTGCCTTTGAAAAAAGCAGCTAAAATTGTTCACGGTGATGCCTTAGAAACTGACAGGGAAAATATTGTTTCAAAAAAAGAACTCTCTTTTATTCTTGGTAGTCCGCCTTTTATTGGTTCTAAAATAATGAAGCAAAGTCAATGTAACCAAATTGTAAAACAATTTGACAATGCAGATGGAAATAGAGTTTTAGATGTATGAAACAGGTTGGTATATCAAAGCAGCAAAATTTATTCAAGGCCCAAAATCGCAGAGTTAATCCAAGAAAGTTTCCGATTAAAACAAGAGAATAAAAACCTATAGGAAGTGGCAAAACAAGCGGTAGAAATAGCCATAGAACAAGGCGAACAAACCGCACAATGAAATTTATAGAAAATAGAAGTTAAAATAATCGGTTGTGGTTCAAAAAGTATGAAAACTATGGTTCCGTTGGTGAATCATTATTGCAATTATGGCATCATGATTTTCTGTTTTCTTGGAAAAGCAAGTAGTTCTCCTGACAAATATTCTCTTTATGGCTTGTAATGAGTTATTTATATTTATTTTGGCTGTTTTTGCACTTTGATAACGAGGGCAAGTAACCGTTAGTTAGGCTTCTGGCATAGACTATAAGGTTATTTCTTATTACCAAATCTTTTCATCATACTTTTAAGCCACAACCTTTAATTTTTAATAGTTGATATAGGCAGCAGTTTCTACTATTTGGTTAGGCAGAATAAAGCCGGATTTACCCAAAGAAGTTCTGTTGATTGAATAAGTAACCCTATTTTTTCTCACAACAAAGTTAATCATTACTCCGCGCTTGCCAAAACCTTCGGTATCCCCAAAAGTCATGATAGGCTTTCCCTGAATAGATTTCAGAATAGACTCTAAACGCCCAATTTCTGAATCACAGATAAAAAGCGCGTTACTCGAACCTATTTCTGATATTTTGGCAGTTTGTTGAATCAAAATAGGTTGCTTATTGATGAGTTTATCTTTTGGGATTGTTATAGTACCGCCATTTGAGTTTTCTCCGTAAATAGTAATTACAAATTGTGAATTGGGATTAGACCAAGAAACAGCATTGCAGATTTTATAAAGATATGCCGACTTCAATAAATACTCCGCATCTAACCCCCGCACCCAAGAAAAACTAGTGCAGAAAAGCCAAATAAAGACTCCAACAAAAAGAAAGAATATCCTCGGGGGCAAAACTATTGAAAAAAAATTTTATTTAAGTGCTAACAATAATTGTAGTATGTAAATAGCTAAAAGTATTCCTAATACGACAATCGGAATAGCCAATAAATTTTTTAGCCCGGCTATAACAAAGATAAGACACACAACTCCGGCTGCAATAATCGCATAAAGCAAAATACTCCGAAATCCATGCTTTTTAGAAGCATCTTTTTGAGTTCTAATTATATGGCGCACCTCTTGAACCTTAGTAACAACTTTTTTAGAACTATTTTTTAACCAATTGACATTGCGAATAAGCTGATTTTCAGTATTTTGATTTGAATTATTTGACCCAGTAGGAACCGTTTGCCCGCCATTTTCAGCTATACCCAAAGGAGCTCTTGTAAATAGCTGTTGAGGCATATCCTTTGCAAATAACATATTTGAATAAAATGTTATAACTAACCCAAAAACAGTAAGTAGTATCTTAATATTCATAACCGCAAAGCTACAAAAACCTTTAATTCTGAAAAATATGACTTTTGTAACAACTACATCTTATGCACTTTTTCTGTTGTTAATGTAATGTTATTTGCGAAAATTCGCATCATGGATTACACGATTCCGATTATTCGCTCTAAGATAAATAGGTTAAGCCATGATTTTCAAAAAAATGCAGCCGATTGGCAGCCTGTTTTAGCCAAATACCAAGAGGCTATGCAAAAGAGCCTTTTTCAGGGAGAAGAAAAATATTTAGCCAGAGCTAAAAAAGCCGGAAAACTAACAGCCAGAGAACGTGTAGAACTGCTTTTGGATATTGATTCTCCTTTTTTAGAATTGATGCCTTTGGCTGGTTATGGCCATTCAGGTAGTGCTGTGGGAGCCTCTACTGTAGCCGGAATCGGCTTAGTAGCCGGAAAAGAATGTTTGATAGTGGCAAATGTGGGCACTATCAAAGGAGGCGCTATTGATGAATATGCCTTGCTAAAAGCACTGCGTTGCAATGAGATAGCTTTAGAGAACCGCCTCCCATCCATTTATTTAGTGGAATCTGCAGGAGCAAACCTCCCTGACCAAGCTAAAATTTTTAACTATGGCGGAATTAATTTTAGAGAAATTACTCGGCGTTCTAAATTGGGAATACCAACTTTATCAGTGGTTTTTGGAAACAGTACTGCGGGAGGAGCCTACATACCCGGTATGTCTGATTACGTAGTAATGGTTAAAAATCAGGCAAAAGTATTTTTAGCAGGCCCGCCCTTAGTCAAAATGGCAACCGGCGAAGAATCTGATGATGAATCACTTGGCGGAGCTGATATGCACAGCAAAATTTCCGGTGTCTCAGATTACTTAGCCCAAGATGAATTAGATGGCATCAGACTTGCCAGAGAAATAATGGCCTGTATCCCCTACGAAAAACAAGGATTACACCCCAGAACTCCCATTAAAGAACCAATCTTCTCCTCTGAAGAGCTACTTGGAATTATCCCAATAGATATTAAAATTCCGTTTGATATTCGGGAGGTTATCGCTCGAATAATAGATGACTCGCGTTTTTCAGAATTTAAAGCTAATTATGGCAGCACTATGGTATGTGGTTATGCTCATATCTTAGGGTATCCCGTAGGAGTCCTTGCCAATAACGGAATTATATTTTCAGAATCTGCCAATAAAGCCAGTCAGTTTATTCAACTCTGCAACCGGTCAAATATCCCGTTGTTATTTTTGCAAAATATAACCGGTTTTATGGTTGGGCGTAGTTATGAAGAAACGGGCATCATCAAGAACGGTGCAAAGCTCATTAACGCAGTTGCTAATAGTACCGTTCCAACTATTACGGTTATTGTAGGTGCTTCTTATGGGGCTGGAAACTACGGTATGAATGGGCGGTCTTACCAACCCAGATTTTTGTATTCACTGCCACATGCTAAAATAGCGGTAATGGGGCCGGAACAATTAGCCGGAGTCATGGAGATTATCCAGCGAGAGGCCGCCGCTAAAGCCGGTATTCCTTTTAATGAAGAAAACGCCAAAATGGTTAAGCAGATGATAGCCTCCCAGATTGAAACAGAATCAGATGCGTATTATGCAAGCAGCCGTGTGTGGGATGACGGAATCATTGACCCGCGCCAAATGCGCTATATAATCGGCATGAGTCTATCGGCAACTTGCACAGCCCCAGTAACAGGCACCAAAGAATTCGGTATCTTTAGAATGTGAGAAAGTAAGTAAGGAATAGTTCAGAAAGCTATGATTCCATTGGTGGAGCATTATTGTAATCTGGGCATCATGGTTTTCTGATTTTTTGGAAAAGCAAGTAGTCTTCCTGACAAATCTTCTGTTTCTGGCTCGTAATGAGCTATTTACATCTTCTATCTCTTTCGTTAAATGCTTGCCAATATGATGATTTCCGCCCCCAAATACAGCTAAAAAAACTTCCCAATTATCCGTACAAATCTCGTCTATACTTAGGTGTGCTACCATAACTTTCATACTTTCTGAACCACAACCAAATTAGTTTGAACCAGTTAGTTAAATAATTTGCAACGGACGTTGCAGCACATACAAAATAAATAAAATTATCAACCCGAGTATAACCCTATAGTAACCAAATAGTTTGAATCCATTTTTATTGAGAAAGTGGATAAATGACCGGATAGCTAACCAAGCCACGACAAAGGCTACTACATTACCCAGCAAAAGTAAATGGATTTCCTCTGATTGAAAATGTGCTCCAGATTTAAGGTATTTGAATAACTTATGGGAAGTGGCTGCAAACATGGTCGGGATAGCTACAAAAAAAGAAAATTCTGCGGCTGAAGTGCGGCTAAGTCCCTGAATTAAACCTCCAATGATAGTTGCTGCCGAGCGGGATACGCCCGGAATCATCGCTATACATTGAAAACAGCCTATCCAAAACGACTGAAGCCGATTGGGATCTTTATCATTAAGAGAACGCCCAGATAACCAAGTATCTATCCAAATTAAAATTAAACCTCCTAATAACAAAGTAATTGCAACTACAGTTGGGTTCTCTAATAACGAATCAATGAAGTCATCCAATAATTTTCCGATGATGGCAGCCGGAATAAATGCTACTAAAATAGTTATCCAGCGTTGTTTGTTTACCGTAAGTAATTTTTTACGGTATTCTACCACAACGGCTAAGATTGCCCCAAACTGTATCGCTATCGTAAATAACTTGGTAAACGGATGAGCAGCAATCCCCATAAGTGAAGATGCCAATATCATGTGTCCGGTAGAGGAAACCGGAAGAAATTCCGTAATCCCCTCAATAATAGCCAAAATAAATGCTTCTAACCAATTCATTAAACTCTCTTTAAAATCACCACGCTAAGCAAGATAAGATAAATAATAAAATAATTATTCAAAAAGCTAATTATCAATTATTTATAATTAATATAATCTATATTTTAATTTTGCTAAAAGTGTTTTTCGGCACAAAAGTACAATTTTGCGCCTCATAAGGTCTAAGATTTTTTATAGTTACTTTTTTAGCAGTTAGGCAATCTGTTTATACTTGATGAATAAGTTGTAATATTTTTTTAACCTAAAAGCCAAAGTAAAGTTCAAGCAAGATACAAAAAAGTTGATAAAAATTCTTGATAGTGTTAAAAAAATAGCTAAATTTGCGGCATACTTTTAATACACACACATGAAAAGTTTTTTTGGATCTTTAATGATCATCGGAGTATTGGCTCTTGCTTCTTGCAATAAGCCTGCAGAAAACACAGAGAATACTTCTACACCGGCAGCAACTGAGCAGCCAGCTACACCGGCTGCAGATTCTTCGGCTGCACCAGCTTCTGCTACTACCACTACTACTCCTGCTGAACAACCAGCAAAGTAATTCTGGGAAAAAGTACTTACCCCGCAAATTTTGCGGGGTTTTTTTTTGCCCCAATTAAAAGGCCCTTTTTGTACAGATTAATTCCTACTAAATCTCATGGATTAATTAAAATTTAGCTTATATTTGGCAATCCATTTCGATATTAATATGTTATTCAGCATAAGGTCATTAAAGCACTTGGTTGTTTTGGGAATAGGCACAGTTCTTTTTCTAAGTGAATTATATGGGCAAAGTTTACCGGTAAATCGCCAAGTTAATTGGGCGCAAGGAGTATCTACAAACGTTTTTTCGTATCCAACACAAACGATTGATTTTGTAGCATCCGGAGGCATAAATACCGGCTTAGTAGCTAATGATTCTGTTATGACTGCCGTCTTATCTTCAATTAGTGCATCCGGTGCGATTATCTACTTTCCGGCAGGTGAATATTTGTTTAACTCACGAATAATTTTACTCAAGAAAAATATTGTACTTAGTGGCGAATCCCCCAATACCACAACCCTAAAATTCAACTTGGGAGGGAGCAATAATTTAATTGAAGTTAAAGGAAGTCAGGCTACCACAACCAGCAATTTTACGGCAACTGCCCTCAAAGGTGATACCACTATAAAATTAGCGAACGCTTCTGGCCTCCAAATTGGTAATACCCTCAAAATAAGCGATAACGATTCTTCAAAAGTAACTTCTAACTGGGCTATTGGCGCTACCGGACAAATTGTTACAATCAAAACCATTCAGGGAAACATAATAACGACCAGTAACCCGCTTCGTAGAGATTATTTACTTACCAAAAATCCCAAAGTAACATTACTAAACCCAATCAAAAATGTAGGTATTGAAAAGCTTACTATCAGAAGATTAGACTCTACAAGCACCCAGACTTCAGCTATCAATATGAACTTTGCAGTAAACTGCTGGGTAAGCTGTATAAAAAGTTTCAACGGTAATTACGGCCACATTTCTATAAATAATAGCTCAAATTGCTCTGTTGTAGGAAGTTACTTTCAGGATGCATTTGCTTACGGTGGTAACGGCCAAGGTTATGGGGTTGTGATACAGGCAACATCCGGTGAATGTTTGGTTTTCAATAATATTTTTAAACATCTACGCCATTCTATCTTGTTTCAATCCGGGTCTAACGGAAATGTAGTTAGCTATAACTACTCTATTGATCCTTATTGGACTGAATCTTTTTTTCCCAACAACTCAGCCGGAGATATAGTCTTTCATGGTAATTACCCTTACTGTAACTTGATTGAAGGAAATATTGTTCAGAATATCGTTATTGACAACTCACATGGAATCAATGGGCCTTTTAACACCTTTCATCGCAACAGGGCTGAACTATACGGGGTTGTAATGAACCCTACTGCCGGCGATAGCACAAACTTTATTTCTAATGAAGTTACCAACACAACAGCTCCTTATGGAATGTTTACCCTCACCGGAAATGGTAATTTTCAGTATGGAAACAATGTCAAAGGCACGCTATATCCTGCCGGTAGTACCAACCCAACGACTAACTCCTTCTATCTAAACGATACCTTGCCCTACTATGTGAACCATTCTACTTGGCCACCCATTGGTACTCTTACTATCTACAATAGCTTTGATAACGAAAGTAAAGCCCGCTTTAACGTATCTAACTTAACCCAATGCTGGGATATATTGACCCATTCTACCACAGAAAACGCTGATAATAATCAATATAGCATTTTCCCCAATCCAGTTTCTGATAAATTAACAATCAATGGATTAAAGCCAAATGATTTGGTAACTATCACAAACTCCGTTGGCAATGTATTATATCAACATACAGCTAACATCAATAGCGAAAATACTTTTATTACTAATCATTTTCCAGCAGGAATTTATTTCTGCTTTATTCAAAGCAATAGCCGAAAGTTTGTAATTAAGTTCTTGAAACTAAATTGATTACAAACTTGAGGCGGTTGTAGTTTAGAAAAATGAACGTTATGGTTTCGTTGCTATATTGTTATTAATCAATAAATTAAGGCTTCCTTCAATCATAAAGTTACCCTTTGTTGTTTAGGATTTTAGATGTTTTCTGGAATCACAATTGAAATGATACTTAGCTACCGCCTTTTTACCTAAATACTTATGAATCAGTAAGAAATGGACTTTCTATTAAAGAACAATTTCTATATTTTTAAAAACGACCTTTGGTTTGGCTTGTTCATATAGCAGTTGATATACAGCTTCACAAATAGGCATACTCAGATTATATTTTTGTATAATTTCATGGATAAATTTTGCTGCATAAAATCCTTCGGCAACCATATTCATTTCTGAGATAGCCTCTTCAATAGATTTACTTTGAGTTAGTTGAATGCCGAGTAAGCGGTTTCGGCTATGCGGACTATATGCCGTAACGAGCAAATCTCCTAAATAAGCTGACTTTAAGATATTACGCTCTAAGGGAGCTATTTTGGTGAGGAAAGTATGCGTTTCACGAATAGCTTGGGTAACCAATACAGCGATGAAGTTATCTCCGTAGCCTAACCCCTTAGCAACTCCAACCCCAATACTAAACACATTTTTTAAAATCCCGGCGTATTCTATGCCGGCTACATCTCGGTTGATTTTTATGTGAATATATTCATTCTGAAGCAGTTGCTGTACTTTTTCTGCCTGAAAACCCGTTTGAGCAGCCAAAGTTAAATAGGTAGTTTGATTGTTAGAAACCTCTTCGGCGTGGCTAGGGCCTGTAATAAGTACCTTGTTTTCTGGGAGGATTTTCCAATAATGATAAAAATAATTACTGATAGTTAAACCTGTATGCGTCTCTATCCCTTTAATTCCGGTAACGATTAGCTTATTTTGAAGCTGATTAGGGGTTAAGGTAGCTAATACTTGATGTAAAAATGCTGCCGGAATTACGATAAATAAAATATCACTATCTCGAACTACCTCCTGAAGGCTATTGGAAAGAATAATGTTTTTTACTTTTAAATCAGTGTTTTTGAGATACTTAGGGTTTCTCTGGGTAGTTTGAATCGAATTAATCCAAGATAGATTGGGAAGATACCATGTAACTAAATTTTCATTTTGGGTAAGTACATAAAGTAAAGCAGTAGCCCAACTGCCGTGCCCAATCAGGCCAATAGAAGGTGCTGTTTTCATGGCCATAAACAATAGAAAAATAGGTTCATTGCTGCAATATTTTCAAAATTCTTGTATTAAGCCTGTGGTTGGAGCGCGGTAGCTTTTTCATTGGGATAACCGGAAAAATTATTCATCACAAAAACTAACCCACAGGAGATACCCAAGATAAGCATTACCGGGTCAAATGAAGACCGGTTTAAAATCCCGGAAACTAAAGCCGTAGAGAGTAATATACACAATCCAATACTCATAACAAGCCTGCGAAGAAGCCGCTCTTGAATACCAGTGCTATCTTTGAATGGAAAAAAAACCAGCCTTAATACGAATATTGCAAAAAAAGTGGAACCTAAAATTCCTGTTTTGAGTAAAAATTCAATATAAGAGTTATGGATTCTGGGAATAAAGCGATGATAATTTTCCCCTAATTGAGTGTAAAACCCAAGATCAACCAATCTTCCTAGTCCTTGGCCGGTAGCTTGTTGAATCCAGCTACCTTTTAAGTACTGTTTTAGGGCGATGGTGGCTTCGTATCCCCGCCAATGAAGGAAGATTTCCCGCTTATCTAGATAAGCCTCATTAAGAGTAACCTCACCCGGTGCTCGCTCAATTTTAAGCAAAAGTGCCCCAATGGGAGTATCTGTACTCACAAAACTCAGTAATGAGGTTGCCCCAAAATAAAAGCCTACAATAGCCCCAATTAATAAGCCTAGTCGCCAAAAACCTAATCCTTTTAAATTAAACAGACCAAACAAAGAAGCTAAAATAACCGCAAATACTAACAACATAGTCCGAGAAAAAGTCAAAAGAATAGAGATACTATTTAAGGATAAGCAGAGTGCCAAAATAACACGATTTATATGCAATATTTTCTCTTTACTTAAAGCTCCATATATCAAGAATGCTAATGCAATAGGAGCAATATAAATACTCTTACCGGCTTCTTCGCGAATTTCAGAAATCTTACTGCTTAATAATGCCGGATTAATTAAAAAAGTAGAAACGTGTTTTATACAAACAATACAAGAAGCTACTACTAATGCATAAATCAAAAAGCGTAAACTTCGGGTTTTCACAGCAATGTAAAAACCCGTTAAAAAATACAAAACCGGCTTTAAATAGTACCAAAAATCTTGTAGTAAATGATATGAATAATTTCCATTGGTAAACGCAGAAAAACTACCAATACCAACCAAAAATAGATATGGCAGCAGAATCTTAACTGCTTCAAAGGAAAAGAATGTCCGAGAAAGAAATACCCAACTGATTATGAATGCAAGACAAACTACCGAGTTTAACTCTGGAGGAAATAGCTGATTAGCAACTAATAAGAAAACAGTAACCCAAAAAACGAGGTTATCCCAGCGAACTCCTTTGTCTATGATTGCAGCACTACTATTCAAGAAACTATCTTTATATCCGTAAAATTGCAGAAATTTAACCTATCAGAACATTAATTAAGTCTGAACGCGTAATGATTTCTAACTGACCATCAGGCTGTTGAAGTATCACTGCGGGATTTTCACGGGTAATCATTTTGGATAAAGAATCTATTCGGGTAGAGGGTAACACCACCGGAAAAGGATCATTCATGGCTGTTAAAACAGAATAGTTTTTGCGGCTGGGTTCATCTAAAAGGATATTCAGCACTCTATTTTCATTAATACTACCGACCATAATCCCGTTATTAATAATCGGAAGTTGTGATATATTGCGGCTACGCATCAGATGAATAGCGTCTGCAAGCGTATGTTCGGGTGTTAAAAATGCTAACTTTCCGGCTGAATCTCTTTCTGTAATGATGTCGGCTGCTGTAAATAGGCTGGCATCTTCTAAAAAGCCTCTATCTCTCATCCAAACATCATTGTAGATTTTGCCCAAGTAGCGGGTTCCGTGGTCTGGTAAAATCACGACAACTACATCGGTTGAGCTTAGGTTTTTGGCATATTCTAATGCGCCATGAACGGCTGATCCGGAACTCCAGCCGACCATTAGCCCCTCTAAACGAGCCAATTTACGAGCCATAGTAGCCGCATCTCGGTCACTTACCTTAATGATTTTGTCAATTACGCTCATATTACAATTCTGCGGCACAAAATCTTCTCCAATTCCCTCCGTTAAGTAGCCATAAACTTCATTTAAGTCTATTTGTCCGGTTTCATGCAGTTTTTGAAATAATGAACCATAGGTATCTATACCAACAGTTTGAATAGCTGGATTTTTGGATTTTAAATAATCAGAAACGCCGCAGATAGTTCCGCAAGTTCCCATTCCGGCAATAAAGTGGGTGATTTTCCCCTCTGTTTGTGCCCATATTTCCGGGCCGGTTGTCTCGGTATGAGCCTGTGTATTGTTGGGATTGTCGTATTGATTCGGATAAAATGAGTTGGGAATTTCATTTGCTAACCGCTTAGAAACAGAATAATATGAACGGGGATCTTCCGGCTCTACATCGGTAGGCGTAACAACTACTTCGGCACCTACTGACCGTAGAATGTCTATTTTTTCCTTAGACTGCTTATCCGGTATAACAAAAATACAACGGTATCCTTTTACGGCTGCCACCAATGCTAAACCCATGCCGGTATTTCCGGACGTGCCCTCAATGATTGTGCCTCCCGGCTTTAATTTTCCGGACTTTTCGGCCTCTTCAATCATTCTGAGTGCAATTCTATCCTTAATGCTATTTCCGGGATTAAAATACTCTACCTTAGCCAATACAGTTGCTTTAATATGGGAAGTAACTGAGTTTAAGCGCACTAACGGGGTGTTTCCGATGGTTTCAATAATGTTGTTATACCACATAGTTAGAATATTTTTTGATACGAGCCGCAAGTTAGTAATATTTTTGCCAAAGAATAATCAACATTACCTTGATGGAATAAACCATAAAGCATTATTGTGGTTGCTATTTGGGTGGTTTTGCTTTGTATTAATGAACTGTACAATACAAATTCAAGGATTTAGGCTGAAGAATGATACTCTGTTTAAAATTAGATGCTTTTTGAATTATGGCTGACTCTTCAGGGAAAAGTTCAAGAAGATTTTGGGTGTCTTCATCAGTCAAAATTGGTTTTGGTTGGTCTCCTAACGGTGAGCGTAGATTCTCCGGAAAAAACAAGCACGTTTCTAATTCAAAATTCAATTTGAGTTGATTTAAGAGTAATAACGGATCTTCAAGATAAGATTCTTCTAAGATTTTACATATTGAATTTAAAATCAAGCAATTAATGATTTTTAAGTAGTCTGATAATAAATTCTTTTGGATAGAAAATTGGCCTTTCATTATCTGCCAAATACCTTTTTGGTCTCCGGAAAAAGCTAAGTTATGGTAGCCTACTTCATTAAAATGGGCACTGATTCTTTTGGTTAAGAACCGTGTTTCGGTAATATTGGGAGAAATAGGCTGATGAATAATCAGAAATTGATGCGGTATTTTGGCTAAATGAGTAGCTAAATCTCTTAGGAAACTATTATCAATTACCTGTTTTTCAGATAAATATATTAATTTTGGTTTCATAGCGGCATCAGGATAGATGCGTTTGTTTCATATAAGGTTGCAAGCATTCTGGGATACGAATAGTTCCATCTGCTTGCTGATTATTTTCTAGCAAAGCTGCTACGATACGCGGTAGAGCTAAGGCTGATCCATTTAAGGTGTGTGCTAACTGTGTTTTTTGGGTTTCAGAGTTTCGAAAACGTAGTTTCATTCGGTTTGTTTGAAAGGTTTCAAAGTTACTGACGGAGCTTACTTCTAACCAGCGTTCTTGAGCACCCGAAAAGACCTCAAAATCATAGGTTTTGGCGGATGCGAAACTCATATCTCCACCGCATAATAACAAAATCCGGTAGGGCAATCCCAATTTTTCAACCAATGTTTTAACATAGGCTACCATTTCTTCAAGGGCTTCATAAGAACGTTCTGGGTGGGCGATTTGAACAATTTCGACTTTATCAAATTGGTGTAGCCGGTTTAGGCCGCGTACGTCTTTTCCGTAAGACCCTGCCTCTCGCCTGAAGCAAGGTGTATAGCCGCAGTTTTTAATAGGCATTTTTTTTTCTTCAACAATTACATCACGATACAAATTCGTTATAGGAACTTCTGCCGTTGGGATTAAGTATAGGTTATCGGCAGGTGTGAAATACATTTGTCCCTCTTTATCAGGAAGTTGCCCTGTTCCGTATCCGGTATCTGCGTTTACTAAAATTGGCGGTTGAATTTCGGTATAGCCGGCTAATTCGGCTTCATGTAAGAAAAAATTAATTAACGCACGTTGCAGCTTAGCACCCTGACCAATATAAACCGGAAAGCCGGATCCGGTGATTTTATTCCCTGCTTCCCAGTCTATTAGATTTAATTTGGTTGCTAACTCCCAGTGTGGAAGTGGGTTATTAGGGAGTTTTAGGGAAATTTCCTGCTGAAAGACAACCGTATTATCTTCGGCGTGGCTGCCAAAGGGCACAGAATCATGCGGTAGATTGGGTAACAAAATAACCTTATCATGGAGTTCTTGTTCTATCTGCCGAATATTTATTTCAAATTGAGCTATTTGGTCTTTTAGTATTTTGGTCTCTTCTTTGGCTTTTTCCGCCTGCTCTTTTTGTCCGGAGGCCATTAGGATTCCGATTTCCTTAGAAACCGTATTCAGTTGGGCGCGTTTTTGTTCTAATTCAGTCAATATTTTTTTTCGATGCTCATCAATGATAAGTACCTCTTGCACAGCATTTTGTGCATTTAGGACATTTTTCTTATTTAATTTAGCCGCAGCTAATTCCGGATTTTGTTTTAAAACAACAAGTTCATTCATAGAAAGTAGCCGCGAAAATACAGCGTTTTTACAGAACTTTGCCGGATAAAGTAACTTTCTTGGGTTTAAAGTATATTAACCTAAAATCAAAGTAGCTGAAAAAAACACTTAACTTAAAATGATGTTCCCAAGTGGATTTATTGTGGCTACTATGCTACTAAATTGGATGTTTCGGATACTGAAATGGGGAATCGTTTTGTCTATTGCAGGGGTGGTTTTGTTTCGGTTTCTTCCTTTTCCCTTTACTTGGCTGATGTGGATACGCGCCTTTGAAACAGGTAATTACAACTGGAAATATGAATGGGTAGCAATACCGGATATTTCGCCAAATTTGGCTAAGGCAGTTATTTACTCAGAAGACCAGAAATTTTATAACCATTTCGGTTTTGATTTTGAATCTTTATATCATGCTGCTAATGAGAATATTAACAAGAACCGTAAAATTGGGGGCAGCACTATTTCTCAACAAACAGCTAAAAATGCTTTTTTGTATCCGGCGCGTTCTTGGCCTAGAAAAATCTTAGAAGCCTGGTTTACTGTGTGGATAGAGCTTCTGTGGAGCAAAGAGCGGATTTTGGAAGTATATCTGAATATAATTGAAATGGGTAACGGTGTTTATGGTGCAGAAGCAGCAGCACAGCATTATTGGAAAAAGACAGCTAAAAACTTGACTATCCGTGAAGCTGCACTAATAGCAGCTTGCCTGCCAAACCCTCGAAAATACTTAGTAAACAAACCCAATATAGCAATCAAAAAACGCCAATATTGGATACAAGAAATGGTTAAAAACAATTACCTAAAACTCTAAAAACTACAGTTGTTGAAAAATCAAATAGCTTAGAACCAGCAAGATAGTATAATTTCAGTAAAAAATCCAAATGTTAGAAAAAAGTTCATAACTTTGCGCCCCGAATTACTGTTTTCATGACGATACATAAGCTATCCCTCATTTTAAGCATATTTTGGTTGTTCGTGTCAGGCCAGACTTTTGCCAATAGCCAGCAAGATTTAACCGAAAATCAGAATATTAATAACAACAATAGCAGCCATCAATCTACCATTCTTGACACCACTCATGTGGTTACTGAAATTAAATCGGATAGCCACCAAAATATCCCAAATCAGATAAATGAAGAAATTATAACTAATCAAGGACATTCTGAATTATATTCATTTGTAGATCGTTGGTTAAATACTCCCTATCGTTATGGCGGAAGTTCCAAACGCGGCACAGACTGCTCCGGGTTTGTATCCGTTTTGCATGATTCTCTGTATCACATTAAACTACCCAGAAGTTCCCGTATGATGTATTTGGTAACCAAGCCAATATCCAAAACAGAACTCCAAGCCGGTGACTTACTCTTCTTTAAAATTGGGCGCGGGGTGATTTCTCATGTCGGGATATATCTCAAAGATAATAAATTTGCACACGCTACTACCAATAGAGGAGTAGTAATCAGTGATTTAGATGAACCATATTACCGCCGCTGGTATTTTAATGCCGGTAGATTAGAAGATAATACCCAGATTGTGCAATAAAATATCAGAGATAGCTGAAAATACCTAAAAAAAACGCTTAAACTTTATTCTTAAAGTTTAAGTATTCGGTTTTATAAAAGCATTACACTTGATCTCTACTTAGGAAAAACCTAAAAAAAGAACCAAGTAAAAACATTTAGGAAATATCACTGTGATACACAATCTTGCTGTGTGTGCTATAGCTAAACTTAAAATCGAGTTATTAATGCCGGCTACTTACTTGTTTTTCCACAAATACCGATGATTTTCAGGTTAATAACTGTATAATTTTGCACATAAAGCAACTTTTTACTCCTTTTTTACGTATTAAGACGATAACTCCAATAGGAAATATTCATATATTTGCATCAGTTTTTTATACTAAGCTCTTTAACTCACTATATACTATGAAAAAAGACATTTACAAATTATTGCGTCATTGCGCAATTTTAGCGTTTTTGATGCTGCTATCAAGTAGCCAGATTCGTATTTTTGCTCAAGGCGGTAAATTAGCTTTTACCGTAACGAACCCTTCTAATTTAGGGGTTTGCGGCCCAAGTGCCACATTTTCACTTAGCGTGAAAAATAACGCAGCTACTGCGACAGCAAACAACTTGGTAAAGGTTTGGCTGCCAAACGGAGTTTCCTACAACGTTACCTCTGTTTCCGGATCAGGTGTAACAGAATCAGATGTTTCTCAGCTAAATAGACCTATTTTTGACTTTGGTACAATCAATTCAAAACAGACTAAGACCATTACTTTTACGGTCAATGCTAACTGTGATTTCATGTATTACCTCGATAATGATATTACAACGGCTCTTGGTTTACGGGCGGATTATACCGGAAATTATGACTCCACAATTGCGTCCCCTTTTACCGGATTAGCACCAGCATTGGTGTTTTATTCCTTTGTAAACCAATCTTATTCCGGAAACGTAGGGAATACTTTTGTTCGAACTATTGTTATTAAAAACTCTGGAGATGGTAAGTTAAGTAACTTTAACCTATATGATAGGCATCAATCAGGTATTTCTGTGTTAGGGATGACCCCCGGAGTAGCTACAACAAACGGAGATACTAGTTTTTTAGCTCTTGGCCCTGCTGAGTTTGCCGGCATAGGAAATTCAGATGGTTTCTTTGACCCTAACGAAACAATTACAATATCTGAAACCCTTCGTATAGATGCCTGCACAAACTTACAATCAGCCCTTAAACTATATTGGGGTTGTGATGGCAATGTTTGTGATATACAAAGCCAAACCGGTAATGCAACAATTGCATTGGGAACTCCCAATATAACCTATACAGCTACCGCGATTAATAATGTTTGTTATGGTACTTATCCCTCTTTACAAACACTTAAGTTTGTGAATACCGGAACGGAGGTAGCCAGAAATTTAGAATTATATGTTTATCAATCAACAGGTTCTTCTTTTTACAATGGATTTTATTCACGAATAGATACTACGTCCATTCAGATAAAATATGGAACGGGAGCATACACTACCATACCATTAACATCAACTAAAAAAAATCTAGTAAGAGCTTGTTTTGGGGGGGCTGATCCAACCGGTGCTTTTACCATAAATGTACCACTGTTACCTAAGGGAGACTCAATAGTTGTCCAGTTTTCGATTGTTACGTGCTGCCCTACTACGTGTAGTGGAGAGTGGGGAGGGGCTGGTTTTAGCGGATCTCGCTTCGGTTGGAAATATTCCTTAACATATCAAAACCAATGTTTAACCAACAACTTCTCTACCGGCCAGCAAAGTGGTTCAAGTGGTTATTATTCGATGTATCTGAACACGCAGGACATTTCAGGGCCTTCAGACTTAGGGTCGGGTGAAATCGGTTCATACAGCATCGTAAATTCAGGGCATGATAGCTGGCCAAGACAAAACAACAGAGGTTATTTAAAGTTTGTATTTACACTGCCGGCTGGTATATCTTTCCCAGGAGGGGCCGGAGATTTGGTTTTTCAAGATGCTTCGGGAGTAACTACTTGGGCACCAGCTTCTATTACAAATGTTGCAGGAATAGTTACGGCTATATACAGATTTCGAGCAGGAGGATCCCTCGGATCTCCTTTCTCGAGTTTTGAGAAATCAGAACTAAAAATCAACCTAAAAGGGGAGTGCGGCACAGGAGGGATACAAAATGTTGGCCTTACCACTTATTACAACGCAAATGATACTTGTTCTTGCGATATTCCTATTAGATGTAACTCCTTTAACATCAAAGTTCATTGTCCAGTACCTTGCCCCGGCGGGGGAGTTGCCCCAACTCGATTTTCAATGTTGCGGGTTAGTTATGGCTCACCGGATAGTTTAAATAACGGTACTGCTAACGGAACTATGATAGACACTACCAAGATTAAGCAAGAACGTGTTGTTTATGGAGATACGATTCGAATATTTAATTCTGGAACGGTTATTACTACGGTTGCTAACCCCGATTGGAACTATCTATTTAATCGTGTGTATATTCCGCAAGGGCGTTCATCCCGAATGGATATTCGGCATATTTCAGCTTATTTAACGATTTACGATGCAAGTACTGGCGTAACCCACCAATGCACCTTAGGAGCACCTACTGTTCAAAATGGAACAAACGCTGAACCGCATTTTAGGATTTTATCCTACAATATGACGGCTACCACCCTGACGGCTATCCCTGCACTCCCCGTTGGTTTTCGCTTTGAAAATGGAGACGGCCTATGGTTTACTGCTTATGTAAAACCGTATGCTAATAACTCAAGCGGTAATTTAGCCCCAGTTACTATTCAAGATACTTTCTTTACCAGTACAGCCAACGCCCCCCAAGCATTAACTAACCGATATTTCTGCGATAATTTTAATGCCAACATGACGTTCATTACCTATTATTATACCACTTGGGGACCCCAAACTTTTAATTTTAGGCAATGTAATTTAACAGCCATAGATCAACGTTATTATTTTGCGGTTGGGCCGTGCTGTAATAACTATGCAGGTGGAAATATGTTTCCGTTTGAATATCGTCAGTTTACGAAACTCCGGCAATTTAAGGTCTTAATGCCTCCCGGTTTTTCTTTTGTATCTGCTACATTGGAAGAAATACGTTCTAACGGTACCAATAAATCTGTTAGCAGCGGGGTTCGTGCCATTGCTCCGGTAGATCCCAATAGTAACCCGCTTGTATTTGACCCTGCCGGCTACTATTCTTTTCCGGGCACTAAATTAAGCGATGAAGGTTTTTACGGTCAATTTATTATCAACCTTCGCCCTACGTGTAATGCCTCTACGGCTATCAACCAACCTATAGTTTATACACAATCATTTGACCAAAGCAGTGGCAGGCTTGCCGGCTCACCAACTGCAGATTCGATTGTTTCTACTCCAGCTTCAAGTGGTGATTACTTGGAATATGCCAGCCCCAGCCTCCAAATTACCTCTCCTTTACCCACCAAAATTGCTACCACTGATAGTATAAGTTGGGACTTTTCTGTTGAAAATATTTCCAACGAAGGGGCTTCTAATACTTGGTTTACGTTTGTGAATAATAGCGGCGGTATGACGATTCGAAAAGTAATTGATTTAGCAACCAATACAGAAGTCTTACCGACCAGTTCAATCTATCGAATTGGGGTGCTTTCGGGAAATACTGCTAAGTCGTATCGCGTTATAGCATCGTTTACGAATTGTTTAAGAGATACTTTCATTATTCATACAGGTTGGAATTGTACAGGTTATCCGCTAACATTAGCGTCCTATCCATGTACTACACAAACAATTTTGTTGAGATATACTTCCAGTAAACCGGTTATCGCTACCTCCTCAATAACGCCAGTAACAGCAGTGAACTTGTGCGATACATTAGATTTTGAGTTTAGAATGAATAATACCTCCGTAAGTATAGGTTACAGCCCTACCTTAACCATCAAGAGACCTAACGGAATGACAATAGTACCGAACTCAGCTTATATTGAGTATCCAATAGGAAGCGGCTGGCGGGCAATCCCTGACCCTAAATCAATCGGCCTAAACTATCAGTGGTTGGTGGACACCTTAGACACTACTATCGGGTCAGTGGGCTTAAAAGGAGCTACCTTTCCTGCTGAAAACGCCTACCGAATTAAATGTAAGATGGTAACGAGCTGCAGCTATGTTTCCGGATCTTACATCCGAATAACAAATCGTATCAAAGCAGGCTGTGGAATTAACTTTTTATTCTATTATACCACGCCTATTATCACAATATTTGGAGTTCCAAACGATTACACAACGGTTATAAAAACACAGATGGATACTATCAGAAGCTGTGTTAGCCCTGCCAAAATTCGATTTACAATGATTAATCAAGGGCCAGGTAAAACAAATACCACAGATAAGATATTCATCATTTTGCCTTCGAGTATTACGTATAGTGCAAATTCTACTACTGGTTTATATAATCCTCCGACTATTATAGAACCGACTCTTACAGTACAGGGAGGAGATGTGAGACTGGAATGGGTACTTCCTGCAAATGTAGAAGTAGGTGATTCCGTTTCACTTGAATTTTACGTAGATGGAGATACCTCTTTGGTATCCGGGTCAGAAGATATTGATTTCCAAACAGCTATTCAGGATACATTACCTTGCGGTTTATCATCATGCCTTATCAACGCCTTGACAGGTTCAAGCACGAAGCCAATAATAATTGACCGCCCAACTGGTCTCTGGACAGGGCAATCAGATGAAGACTGGTTTAACCCTTTTAACTGGGGAGATTGTAAGGTACCTACTTGTGCCGTAGATGTTACGATTCCAAATGTACCCAACAAGCCGGTAGTACCAATATATGATATTGCTGAAACAAAGAACCTTACCATTGAAAGCGGTTCTTATATAATCCTAAAAGAAGACGCACAAATGAATATTTGTGGTAATCTATGGATAAAGAGTTCGGGTAACTATGATTCAAAAACTAATTCAAATGTTCACTTTACCGGTACTTCACCGCAGGTTTATACCAAAGATGGAACTGCTTCTTTTGAGAACGTTTATATGGATCAAGCTACCCCGAGTACCTTAACGTTAAATAATAATTTAGATATTTCTAAGAGCTTGACCTTAAACTCCGGAGTAATTATTACAAACTCTAACCGTGTCTATGTAAGCAATGGAGATTCAGCCGCTGTTAATACGGGAAATCTAAATAGCTATGTACAAGGAAATTTAAGGAGAAATGTTAGTTCTACGGGGCTGTTTAACCTACCGGTAGGCCATTTCGCGCAGGGTTATGAGTTAGCACAACTTAACTTTACATCAATTGGAGGACTAACGGCCGTAGATGCACGTTTTGATACTTGGATAGGCTTACCCTCCCCGATAAATCAGTGGGAATGCGCTGCCCTATTTGATAAGAACTTCTTAGATCACGGCTATTGGACAATTGACGCAACAAACGGAGGTGCTGCACCTAATTATGACGCATTCTTGTACAATAGAGGTGCTTCAAACTACTTAGGTGCCGGCTTAACAATAGTTAAGCGCCCTACCGGTAGCGGTAGCGGATTTAGCATAACAGACGGAACTTGCGACCCCGCATCTACCATCACAAAATGTATCCGCAGAAACCTATCTACATTTTCAGAATTTGGGATAGAACAATCAAACCAAGTTTTACCGGTATCTTTAACAAACTTTGTAGCTAATCCTTTACAATCAACAATAGAACTCCGTTGGGAAACCTTTGCTGAGTCAAATCTTAAAACCTATATCGTAGAACGAAGTACTGATAGGCTAAACTTTAAAGATATTGCTGATATTCCGGCAAAAGGATCTTCTCTGGAAAATGTTTATCGCCTTGAAGATAAGCAGGTAATAACAAACATTCGTTACTATTATAGACTAAAAATCCAAGAGATAGACGGCACAGAGCATTATTCCAACGTTGTAGAAGCAATCTTGCCAATTCAGAATCAATTCTCGGCTGAAGTCTATCCAAACCCCAGCAACGGTAACTTCTCCATAGTAGCTCAGGTCATTGAATTAGGGCAATATGAAATAGCTGTTATAGACATACTGGGTCAAACAGTTTATCACCAAAATTACAATTGGGAAGCAGGAAGCAATCAAGTTAAGTTTTCCTTAGGAATGCTTCCACAGGGTTCTTATATTCTAAAGATTAAAGGTCAATCTGGCGAAATCACCCAGCGAATATCCATTCAACCTAAGTAATTTTCTACTGAAAATATCATTCACTTTCTATCTTTCTCCAAGAGAAAGATAGAAAGTGAATAGTGTTTTATAAACTCTAATCATCATGTAACTGACTATTTTAGCCATGATAGCTGTTTTCTTTATATTATACGATAGTGAAAAATAAACAAGACCAATATTTTGCATATTGGATTTTTT
>JAIXKT010000012.1:11899-65112 GCA_026932145.1 Bacteroidia bacterium | reverse complement strand
TTTTCATTGCAAGAGCCTGAAGAATACAAAATAATGGTTTTGGATAATGGTGCATTCCACAAGGCAAAAAAACTAATCATTCCAAAAAATATCTTCCTATTATTTCTACCTCCTTACAGCCCAGAGTTAAACCCTGCTGAAAAGATATGGCAACATATCAAAAGAAAGTTTACCAATAAACATTTCGAAAATTTAGAACAAATCAGCACATTCTTTGACCAAGCAATAAAGAACCTAAGCCCTCAAATGGTAATGTCTATATGCACATTCAAATATATGAATATAGATACATTTTGGTCTAATTAAAATATCATTATCGTATTACATCCACACAACAATCCCTTTAAGCCAACTTAGCCTTACTCGATAATAGCAGCTCTTTATTACAAATATTAAATTTAATATACTGATAATCAATAATGTAATATATTATTTCAAATAAACAGTACTATTTTTTAATGAGTAGGATAACAAAGTTTAAAAAAACACGTAGATATGCAGAATTTACTTGGGAATTTCAGAAAAAATACTGAAATTTGCTCTTTGTAAGTCTGTACAATTTAGTTTGGGGTATATGAAAAACGGTTTACTATTTTTGTTTTGCGGCCTATTTACAAGCACACGGTTACTTGCTCAGATGTCGGTTAGCGATACGCTGTATATTTCTCCCGGCACAGACTTCTTCGTTGGCTATAATTCTATCAATTCTATCAATAATAAATCGGACGGCTATGTGTTGAATGAAGGCCAAAGCTATCTTGAACCCCCGCTACAAAATGACGGAATTTTAATAAATAAAGATTCCCTTATTCTTTCAATGGACTATTATGGAGCATCCGGTAGTATAATCTCGCCACCCGGCTCAGTAGTAGAATTAACATCTGTAACCCATCCAAGGGATTTTGTGGCATCGAGTAGCAAAACAGATACCTTAGATGTGTTATCCCTAAAGACCTTAGAACCTGCGCGAATAAATATGATAGGAAACTGGACTGTTCGAGATAGTATTCATTTTTGGGCAGGAGTTTTAAAAACCGAAGATACCGATACACTTCGTTTATCCCAAACTTCTACTAAAACAGAAGGGAATATGTTTAGTTACATAAGTGGTCCCGTAGAAGTTGCCTTAAATAGAGAACTCTTTTTTCCTATTGGTGATGAAGGGCAGTATGCACCGGTTTCAGTTTCAGGCTTAACCGGCACAAAAGGTTACTATCGCTTTTCTACCTCCACAAATGTTGCTAACCCAATTACCGGCACCCCAGATTCCGCTATGGTATCTCTTTTTACACTTACAGAGCACCGCTATTGGAAATCTGCGTTTATCAATCCAGTAGGTTTAACGATGATTAATCCTAAAATCACATTCACCTATGACGATGATGATGAAGATGTTTCTCAAAATGATTTCCTTAGCATAGCACATTCCCCAAGTTATAACGGACTTTTTAAATCTCTGGGAGTGTCTAACTTAGATACCACTGATATAAGCTATCATAGTATTACTACTGATACTATCATTGACCAAACTAAACTTAGTGGTTTTTATTGCTTTGGAGAGCGGGATTTTGTTAAAACAAAAATTAAAGTTTACTTAGAGGGTGCTTTCGACGGAGGAAGTGGAAATATGTGGACAAAGCTAAATCCGTATGATTTTGGAGACTTTGTTACCTATCAATATCATTTAGACAGCCTTTATGGAAGCGCAAGTGTGATTTCAGGGTATCCTAAAATGTTAAATCCATATAACTCTCCAGCAGGAGCTGTTGATGTGGTACATATTTATTTACGTACCGGAACAGCCTACAACACAACGGTAGATTCTGCGTATGCTTGGCTTCTATCTAATGGAGAAATTAGAGATTTTGAAACAGGACTTTCTCCCTATATTCGTTTTCGCAATAAAGGCCCCGGCAATTATTATATTGTTGTAGAACACCGAAATCACCTACCTATTATGTCTGCAACAGCCAAGTTATCAGACTATTCAAATCCTATTACGGTTGATTTAACTAACCCAACTAATGTCTATATGGGTACATGGGGAACTACGTATGTAACAGGATCAGAAGTGGGAATGATAGCCGGCAATGCCTATGAGGATGACGGTGCTCATGAAATTAATGCTTCAGACTACTTTGTAGCATCTATAATGAATGACTTAAACCCAGAAAGTGTTTATTACCCGGAAGACCTTAATTTAGATGGAGTTGTGAATGCGGCTGATATGATTATTGTGGATATGAACTCCCAGTTTTTATACTATTCAGTAGTCCCTTATTAAAATGATATGAAAAAGAACCCTTTAAACGCAATGCGCTACTTTAAAAGCATAGTATTTTTGTCGATAATGATGTTTCAGATACCTTTGATAGCGCAAGAATTGCATTTGCGTGTAGTATTAGAAGGACCTGCACAAAATACTTTGAAAAATGATGATTTAATGCAAACCCTACCGGAGGTTCAGTTGCGTAGCTACGGAATACCAGCTCCCGCAGGAACAGTAGATATGATCACGGTTTTACTCTTAAACCCCCAAACCAATACCGTTCAGCATACATTATCCGGCTGGTTACTTAAAAATGGCCAAGTAACCAATCTTGCCGGAAACCAAGTTTACTTAGAAGCTCCCGAAGGAACTTACAACATTATTGTAAAGCACCGCAATCATTTGCCGATTACATCTGCCAAGCCAATTACCATTCAAAGGCAAACAATTTTAGACCTTACAAATCCAACTATAGCTAAACCAAACTCTTACATAAAGCACCCCAAAGGACTATCCATGATGATAGCAGGAAATGTATATGATACTCCCAATGAATTATATGCTGAAGTTAATGCTGCGGATATGTTTATCGTTTTTGCTGCTATATCAGAGAAGAGACCGGAAATACTCATAAAAGAAGACCTTAACTTAGATGGTATAGTTAATGAAGAGGATGCAAGGATAGTAGAAAACCACTCATTATCATTACGATACACAACTGCCGAGAATAAGTAATTCAAATAATGAAACGACTCCTATTTGTATATCTTTTTGTTCTTTGCTTTACGAGTATATACTCTTATGCCCAGCAACAATATCAAGTAACGGTAGAGCAGAAAGTTAACCAAAGCGAGTTGTGGATAGATTTTTACATTACACTAACGGGACCCGGCCCGTTATATTTAGGAATGTCCAATTTCTCTATCTTTGTTACAGCGAGTAATTTAGATGTTGCGGCAGTTTCATTAGATCAAACAACCAAAGGTCCTTGGGACGCATTGACGGATGGAGCTAACTATAATCTGATGAGCTTTGGCTCAAATGCTGTAAATGGATATGTAAACTTAACTGTTTTATCAAACACTGGAGGCCCAGGACCCGGACAACCGGTAACGACAACTTCCACGCGCATAGGAAGGCTCAAAATTCCGATAACTAACCCAGCAGGATTTAATACCGTTTCTTGGAGGCTTAATCCAATGGGGGTCTATAATTTTGCAAATCAAAATATTAAAAGCCAAGGATCTTTCATAAACCCAGCACCCAACTTCCCGTTGTGTAGTATTCCCAATATTCCTATCTTGACAGCCAATCAAATGCAGATTCCACCCGGCGGTAGCGTAACCCTTATATCAAGCTATCACGGAATTTGCAATTGGTATCTCGACGGAACTTTGATACCCAATCAGCATAGCGATACACTCCTCGCAACCCAAGCCGGATCCTATACCGCAAAAGCAACCTACTATTCCTGCGAATCCGATTTTAGCGACTCACTAACCTTAATACCAATGCAAATTTGTAATTTAGATAGCTCTTTTACAGGAAACTTTACAGCCTGTCAAAATCAACTTGCACAGTATCAAGCCAATGTGTCTGCCTTAGATTATAACTGGGTAGTTTCCGGAGGAACTATTGTAGGAGCCAATAATACCCAAATCGTTACAATAGATTGGGATACACTGCCAAATGCTAGTTTGTCTCTTACTGTATCTGACTCTCATTGCGCTGCTATTAGTATCCAAAATATCATTTTGCAAGGAGATAGCCCAGACCCAACCCTCTTTTTAAACCCACAAAATCAACTGCAAACTACCGAAAGTAGCAACGTACAATGGTACTTTAACGGTACACTAATTAACGGAGCTAATCAAGATACTTTAACACCTACACTTCCAGGAGATTATTTCGTGATTACCGGAAATAATTGCGACACAGATACCTCCAACACAATCACTTATTTACCTACAAATATCCAAAATGTACTCCCATTTACTGCTTACATATACCCCAACCCATTTTTTGATCAAACGTCTTTGTACATAGAACTTACGTCCCCTCAGTTTATTACCATCTTACTTTATAATCCTGTTGGGCAACTTGTTAGAGAAATAGCGCAAGATTATTACACCGCTGGGAAACACCAATTCCGAATTGATGCAGAAAAGATACAACTCACAGTAGGTACTTTTTGGCTTAAACTAAAAATATATGATACAGAACAAATTTTTCCAATTATTTTTACACGAAAATAACTAATACTTTTTTTAAACCACTTTAACCAAATGATTTACATTATGAGAATCAGAAAATTATGCTCACATATAGTACTGCTTATGGTACTATGGGCAGTAGGTACAACTGCGTTTGCCCAGATCGGATACGAGTATTCGGTAGATCTACGCAAGGATGTTACTTTCCCAGGGAAAGTCTTTGTAGATGTTTTTGTAGAAGATATAGCAGGGGCTCCAAACGGAGATAGTCTTGGAAACGCTAACTTCGTATTTACAATCAAGGATACATCTATTATAAATTTTCACTCTGGTACGATTGATGTACGAGGGCCATACGATGCAGCCTCAAATCCAGGAGGTTATTTAGCTATGGGCTTAGGCAAGTCTCCTCATGCTGAAGGCGCTATAATTAACCTTCAAGTAAAAGCCCTAACATCTATAGCGGCTGTGGGCAATTGGGTGCCAATAGGTCCAACTAGGACTTTGGTAGGAACAATTTCCTTCGATTTAAAAACTTGTCCCGGTGGCCCTATTGACGCTAGTATAATTGATATTCGTAGGCCTACTGACGCCGCCCCGAAAGGCTCTATTACAAAGGCACACTATGGCCTGCCTATAGTAGTTCTATCCAGTAATTTCAGCTATATATCCCCTGCACAATCTTTGGTTTATAAGCCAACTATCACGAGCGTAACCCCTAATGATACTATCTGCGAGGGAGATTCTATCACTTTTGTTTCAGATATTGACTCTCGTTGGAAAGTTGATATAACAAACATTGATGGTGGTTCATATATAAGCACTGCCGGCTATAGATTTACAACCGCAGGAAATTATACAGTCTATGCTTACAATGATGACCCGGATTTATCAGGCTGTTTTGATTCCGTTCTGGTTGTAGTTAATCCCAAGCCTATTATCACATTGCCTGCTAACGGAGATGACTTCTGTGATGGCTCTCTTATTAACTTCACAAGTAATGTTGCCGGAGATTGGTTTGACGTAGATAATGGTAATGTACAGCTACAAGCCGCCAGCAATAATTTTTCAATCAATTTATCTCGTGTAAATGGAGCTAATGGAGGTGCAAAAGAAAGCAGAAAGATACAATTGGTTACTGCGGCAGGTTGCGACACCTCTATTACAATCAATTTAAACTATGTACCAACGTTTAGTATTGCTGCTCCGGATACATTTTGTTCTGGTACCTCAGCCGCTCTTACAGAAGATAGCACAGTTTCGGTAACTTTCTGGGATATAACCAACTCCGTTAATATCGCTACAGGTAATTCTACTTCTTATACACTACCAACTGTTTCAGTACCTACTACAATTACTATTCGTGCCGTAACTGACACTACAACCCAAGGTGGATGCTTTGTTGAGAAAACGCTTGTTATTATGCCAATTCCGGATAATACTTTAATTGTTTCTACGGATGATCCAGATACTACCATTTGCGCTACACAGGCATTCAACGTTATAATAGACACCCCAACAGACGCTCAGATGACTTACGTAGCGTATGCTTACCGCCAAGATGAAGGTATTCCATTCCAGATAGGATTACCTGCTGTTGGAAATGGTGCAACACTGAATATTACTATTCCAGCAGGTACGTTGAACACAGGAACCGTTGACTCTACGTATGAAATTAAGGTTTTTGTTTACAATACAGACTTCCCTGCTTGCGGTGATACACTAACCGATACTACCACCATCACAGTTAAGCCGGTACCCGGTGCTGTTACGGTTGCTGACCAAAGCCGCTGTGGAGCCGGTTCTTTCACCTTAGTTGCTGATTATGCCGCAAATTGGTATGATATGCTTGGGGCGCTAAAGGCCACATCTACACAGGTATTTAATACCGGAATTTATACTGATGGAGTTACATCTGCTAATGATAGTTTTGTAGTCGCTCGCACCAATGGATCTTGCGACGGCCCCATAGACACAGTTGTTGTTACCGTTAACCCTTCGTTAAAAGTAGTTGTTAAAACATACTTAGATGGGCCTTACGATTTGGTGGGAGATACGATGTTTACAAACTTATATGCTAATGTAGCAGTTAGAGCCACTATGAATGCTGCATTCTGCGATACTGCTACGGTAGGCGACCCAACCGGATTTATTCCAACGACTGCGGTTATGGATACTGCCTTAGGCTTTACACCAATACCCGCCAACGTAGTAGATATTATCGAAATAGAACTTAGAGATGGTAGCGATAACCCTGTGGATAAATCTTATGCTTGGTTGATGAGCAATGGAGATATTAAGGATTTTGCTACGGGAACTACCGGTTATGCTCAATTCTGCGCAGCTCCTGATGGAAACTACCGTGTGGTAATAAGACACCGCAATCACATCTCGATTCAGTCTTTTGATGCTGGAAATGCTTATGATAGGACTATTCCGGCTGCATTGGATTTGACTGCGCCTGCCAGTGTTTATGAGGGTAACGACATCGTAAATACAATGATGCGAGACAACAGCAGAATTCGTATGGCAGCAGGTAATGCCTACCCAAATATGGCCGGCTTTGATAGAGGCGAATGCAATGCATCCGACTTCTACATAGTTTCAGTTGAAAATGATACAAACGCAGCCAATGTTTACAATAATGCAGATTTAAACTTGGACGGCAATGTTAGTGCAACAGACTTTAACTTAGTAGATACAAATTCATTGAATCTGTACTACGCATCTTTCCCAAATCCGTAAGGAACTCTCTCTCTCTCTGTAATGTATAGCGGGGGGCAGATTATCTGCCCCCTTCGCTTTTTATAACTACGGAAAATTTGGGTTTACAACCAGCAGTTGTGAATGAGTTACATAAAAAAGATAATTACACTTTTTGTATGTAACTAACTTTGAATTAAATGATTATATACTTTAATAAATTGTATTTTTTCTATCGGTCAATTTCTCCGACAACCAAATCTAACGAGGCTAAGATTATCGGTAAGGTTGCTATATGGTTTTTCTGCGCTAATAACGGGAGTATTTTTAGGTTTGAAAAACTGGGGGTCCGTACTTTTAAGCGATAGGGAATATCTGTATTCCCTTGGGTAACAAAGAAGAAAGCAAGTTCACCTCGTGGGTTTTCGGATCTTGCATAGTATTCTTGTGCTGTGGGGCGGCATCTTTTGGGGCAAGCACCTCTCGGGTCAAAGTCCGTAGTACGTTTATGACTGCCTAATAACTGCCTAACACATTGTTTAACAATATGTATTGATTCTTGTATTTCGGCAATGCGAATAAAGCACCGGCTCCAAGTGTCCCCTAAAACCCCGCCACTTTGCCCAGTTGCTACAGGAATCCCAAATTCGAGTTCAGCATAAATGGAGTAATTATCAACTTTTCTTAAATCTCGCCCTAACCCGCAAGCACGTAGTATTGGACCGGTTACACCATATTGCAAAGCATCATTTAAGATTAATATTCCAATACCAACCGTTTTTTCCAAAAAAGAACCTTCCCGAATAATTCTTTCTAAATTTGGCAAAAGCGTTGTTTCAAAATAATCAGCTAATTCCAGACATCGTTTTTCAAAATTTAGAGGAACATCATAAAATAGACCCCCTATCCAGATGTAGTTATACAGCAATCTGGCTCCGGAGGCTTGCTCAAATAAAGACAGGATTTTTTCTCTTTCTTGAAAACAAAAAGAAAACTTAGCTATTTTATCCATAGCCATTCCCATAGAACCTATTGATAATAAATGTGATGCAATTCTATTTAGTTCTGCAATCAACACTCGAATGTATTCCACACGTTTGGGGATTTTATCAGCTATCCCGAGCATTTGTTCCACCCCCATAACATAAGCGAATTCATTATTCATAGCTACAGTGTAGTCTGTTCTATCCACATAAGGGATAATTTGCGGGAATGTCAATTGTTCTGCATATTTTTCAAAACAACGATGTAAATAACCTATTCGCGGAACTAACGAAGTAATGGTTTCTTTTTCAAGAGTAACTTCGAGATTCAGAAGCCCATGTAAGGTTGGGAGTTGAGGGCGAATGTTAATCGTTTGTTGTTTATTTTGCTGAATATTCATAAGTTATTTTGTATAAGGGTTTTGTAGGTGATAGTTCCATAGCTGTTTGGTTAGGGTGGCTATTTTTTCCGGGTAATTTTCAAGCATACATCGAAAATGTTGCTGCGGGCATTTTGGGTATCCGATTTTGTGGCAAGGTCTGCAAGAAAGTTCTACCTCTGCTGATAACCAATTGGTTTGCCAAGGATACATTCCAAATTCGGGGACGGTATTTCCCCAGATAGAAACAATGGGTTTCTGAAAAGCGGCAGCGATATGCATCAGGCCGGTATCGTGGCTTATCACAATATCGGTTTCTTGAATACAAGCCGCCGATTGAGCTAATGTCAGTAACCCACAAGCATTAAAAGACGGAATTTCTAAGCGGCTTATTAAATGTGAAATAGCTTTTTGTTCTGCCTGACCACCTAATAAAATAACCGGCCAACCTATTTGGTTTAAAGCAGTTACCCAGTATTCGTACGGCCAACGTTTGGTAAAATGAGTAGCACCCAATACCGCTGCAACAACAGGTAGAGAATGTTTTTTAAGTTCAGAAACCTGATATTGAATTTCAGTTGTTGATTCTGATGAAAAGAGTAACTTCTCCGGTGCTTCTTGGATATTTATTTGCTGCAATACGTTGCAATAACGAATAACAATATGCGGAACTTGAAGCCTGCGTTTAAAAAACGTCATCCTAAATTTCTGAATATTCTGCTTATCTACCGCTATTGATGGAAAAGGTAACAGCTTGCACAGCAGATAACTACGTAAACTATTTTGTAAGTCAAAAATATAGCTATATTGGTTTTGCCTTAATTCCGAAAGAATTTTTCTGAAAGTATTAAATACAATTACTTTGTCAATGTAAGGTATATTAGAAAGTACGGTTGCAAATTTGGGTTTTACCAAAAAATGAACTTGCGCTTCGGGATAATGTTTTTTGATGAGTGCCAAAACCGGAGTTGTCAGAATTATATCTCCAATGGCTGAAAAACGAATAACCAGAAACGTAGTTACCTGATTGGGGGGGGAGCTGGAAGTTTGTAGCACTTTTCTATTGACAAATATAGACAAACCGGCCATAAATCAGGAAATCAAAGATTGAATAGATAGATAAATCTTGAAATAAACTACATAGTTGCCAAAAATATTGAAGTTAAAATTATCAACAACACAGCTATTGGGAACTATTGGGTTCGTTGTCGAAATTTATCTTCCCCTGAGTTGGTCAAAAACCTGTACTTTTACCCAAATTTAGAGATGAGAAGCTGGATTTTTCTATCTATCATAACTTGTTTGCTTGGGAGTTGTGTTTCATCAAAGAAATACAAATCATTGGCTCAAAAGAACCAAGAGGCAAATGCTAAATTGCGTCAGCAGCAACTCGATGTGAGTAAGCAAGCGCAGGTTTGTGATTCTTTAAATGCGGTTTTAAATGCAGAAAGAATTTCTCAAAAAAAGACACAGGATAGCCTTTTAGCGTTGTTGCAAACGGTTAGGGATTCTGTTTTAGGGCAATCTGAACTTGCCCTGCAGCTACGAGATTCCTTGAATTTAATTCAGCAGCAATATTCGGTGCTGCGAAATAGCAGTTCGCGTGAAGTACGGGAACTGATTCGCTCATTGGAGGCAATGCAAAAAGATTTATTGGCGCGGGAGCAACGCCTTAAAATTGCCGAAAAAGACCTTAAAGCCCGCGATGCCGCCAACGAGCAGCTACGCAAAAGCCTCGCAGAAGTATTATTAGGTATGGGAAACCCGAACGAATCCCCAAATATCCAAGTAAAAAATGGACGCGTCTATGTTACGCTCTCCAATCAATTATTATTTCCTTCTGCCAGTGCCCGCTTAGACAAAAACGGCAAACGAGCCTTACGTGAAATAGCGAAAGTACTCAACAAACAAAAAGATTGGCTTATTTCGGTAGAAGGCCACACCGATGACCAAATGGTGAAAAATATTGACTGTGTGGAAGATAACTGGGATTTGAGTGTTTTTCGGGCTACTGCGGTAATTCGCTTTTTAACGGATGAATGTCAGGTTTCGCCTAAACGACTGGTAGCTACCGGTAGAGCTTCCTATCTACCCAAAAATTCGGCATCTACTCCCGAAGCAAGAAGCCAAAACCGCCGGACAGAGTTAATCTTGATACCGAAATTAGATGTTTTGTATCAACAGCTAAAACCCAATGACTGACAACGCAGCTACCTCCCGCGTTGAAATAATGGCAAAAATAGCTACACTGCACCAAAATGCAACCCGTCAAGTATGGCTGTTTGGAAACGTATCTGAGGTAAACTATCAAGTAGGTGTTCAAGTGCCTACTTTTTCTTTTAAGCAATCAACGTTGGTAGTCGGTATCCCTAAGCCTCCGCTTAATCATCAAGCTATTTTGAGAAACGTTTTAATACAAATTGCTCGTCGGTATCTTACAAACCGCCTCCAAGAAATAGCCGAATTTTGCCAACTTTCTTATAACACTGCTCGAATAAAAGAGCACCGGTCAAAGTGGGGTAGCTGCTCAAGTAAAAAAAATATTAACTTAAATTGGCGGCTGATTTTACTGCCTAAATCCGTCATTGACTATGTACTGGTTCACGAACTGATGCATTTAAGAGAAATGAATCACTCTGCACGGTTTTGGGAATGGGTAAAAAACTATCTACCGAACTATAAACAAGAAGAAAACTTGTTAAAACAACTGACTTGGGTGTTGCTGTTATATCCGCCACCTCGCCGTTAGGTTTAGGGGTTATTCATATCTAATTGTGTCCAGAAAGCGTTGCAGAGGTTAGCCAATAATTTAGCTGCCTCTCCGGATTGCTCTTGTGCCTGAAAAAAATCCTGAAATCCTTCCGGTGGAGTAGTTGCACCATTAGACCAAACTAAATCTGACCGCTTATATGCCTTAACATCGCCAGATTTTTCCCAAATAAAAGTAGCTTTCCCAATAAAACGCTTTTTCTTTTCATTGATCAACTTATTGGAAATAACCCATAATTGGCTCTCTGTAATCGTACTCAGGTTGATAGCAGACACATAAAAAATATAATCTACTTTTGGTAAGTATGTATTTAGTCGCGGGTTCGGGCGAGAATCGTCATAATATTCTAAAAATGGCTTCGCTAATGCAGGGTCAGCGTTTAAGAATATTACGTGAGCACCCGTTAAACGCGCTATTTCTTGCTGCAAAAAATAGCCTAATTTAACACTAACACCTAACTTTAAATCTTCTTCTGATAAACCTAATGAGTCATTTACTTGTAAATAATATGCTAATGGCTTAAAATAGGCAGCATCAAAAAGCAGGTTCTTTTTAGAGATATACACCGCTACTGTTTTTCCGGACAAAGAATTATGCTGAGAAAAACCCGATACATAAACAAAAAGTAAACTAAAAAAAAATAGTCTGCGGAATAGTTTTGTTATTGAATGCTGATACCTATCGGCCATAATACAAAGTTAGGTAGATTTAAGGGTTTTTGGGTGTGGAAATAGCACTTTGTTATATTGTACTGAAAAATAAGCGGTTATCGTATTTTAAGTTAAGTCTAAGGAGTTTTCAGCAGGATATTCACTTTTGAAGCGAAGAATACCTCCAGAGAGGTTGTAGGTTTGTAAATACCCTTTTTCGGCAAAGGTTTCGGCAACGAAATAGCTTCTTTGGCCGCTATGGCAGTAAAAGACCGTAGGAATTTCGGGGTTCAGCGTTGTGATAACAGTTTCTACCTTTTCGGTGGGGCAGTGAATCCCGCCTAATGAAAATTGGTTTCGTTCATCTAAACTGCGTACATCTACAAGCTGAAAGGAAATATTGTTTTTTTTCCAATAAAGAATTTGGTTGGGTAAAATATTCGTTACTGTATTTTTGTCTAAAACAGAGCAATTGTTAGTAGGAGAATCAAGCTCTTTTGGGAAATTTATAGGTACGTTGTTGGGTTTAAAGTAGATATTTTGTGTTGTTCCAGATATTAAATTTATTATTTTCAAGGTATTTTCCATTAAATCACCAATGTTGGTGATTATTTTTAGGGCTTCTGCGGCCATCATTGTGCCGATAACTCCGGTAAGAGCATTAAGTACGCCGGCTTCTGCGCAGGTAGCTATTTTTCCGGTGGGTTGATCTGGAAAAATATCCCGCAAATTGCCGGTTTGTTGTCCATTAGGTAGTATTCGGCTAAATACTGCTATTTGGCCTTCATACTGATAAACAGCTCCATACACTAAAGGTTTAGTCATTATTGCACAAGCATCATTTACCCAATAGCGAGTTTGGAAGTTATCACAGCCATCCATAACAAGGGAAATCTGTGGCAAAAAGTCAGACAATATCTTAGGGGTAACTTTTTCAAAATGTGGAATCACGGTAGATTCCGGGTTTAGCTGCTGTAAGTATTGTGCTGCACAGGTTACTTTGGGTTTTCCGATGTCTTTGGCTGTGTATAGAATTTGTCTGGCGAGGTTAGATTCTGATACTGAGTCATCATCAAAGAGATGAATAGTTCCAACGCCGGCAGCAACGAGATATTGAAGAGCCGGGCAGCCTAAGCCTCCGGCTCCAACGACCAAGATGGTGGCTTGCCGGACTTTTTCCTGTGCGGTTAAATCCCATTCCGGCAGAAGCGTATGACGGCTATAGCGTTCAAAAGACATTTTAGAACGTAAGTTCTTTTCCCAAATACAAATCTAACATTTTTCGTTTTAGCATCCAGTCATATTGGGTTATGGTTCGGCTTACCTGGGCGTTTGTTAAGTTATTGAGTGCTTCTAAGTATCTAAAAAAGTCGATGCTTCCGCTTTGGTGTCGTTTTTCGGCATAATCATAGGCAGTATTGGCGGCAGTTTCCCGCGCTTGTGCCGCCTGCAAAGCAGCCATTGCAGATTTAGTCTCTGTCCAAGCCTGAATAACTTCTTGGGTAACTTGCTGCTTTACAATATCAAGTTGTAATTCTGCATTATGAATATTTAAAGTAGCGTTCTGTTTGCTTTGGCGAACCTGCCCCCGATTAAAAATCGGAATTGAAAGATTGACGTTTATAGATTGATTGAAATTATCGCCAAATTGATTGGGGAGGCTTGCTCTTTCTCGATAAGTAACGAGCCTCCCTTGCTGCACCGTAGCGATAGAGTCAACTTTGGTAATTCCTCCGTTAGAGGAATAGTTGCTGTTTAGGCTTGCATTTAGGGATAAGGAGGGGAGGCTGCCGGCTAAGGTTTGTTTTTGCGCCCATAGAGCAGCTTCTACGCGGGCTTGCTGCTCCAACACATCAGGCCAAGAGTTTAATACTTGACTAATTAACTTTTCTACTGAGGGTATGGAGTCCGCCATATCCATAATGGCAGGTTTGATCAACACATAGTTTTCTAATGGGTTTAGGTTTAATAACTGTGCTAACGTCAGCTTATCTCGTTTTATCTGTAAATCTACATTAATCAGATTGGATTCTTCCGTAGCTAACTGTGAGATAGCGTTTAGCTCTTCTCCTTGGGCTAAAGACCCGCTTGATACCAACAACTTAGTTCTTTCTAATTGATTTTTAATGAGTTTGTACCTGCTTTCTGCAATTTCTTTATTGGATTCAGAAATCACAACTTTTAAAAAAGTGAGGGCAATATTAGCCAGCAAGTCATTACGGATTTTTCCTTCTGATTGAACGGAGGCTGTTAGATTTGCCTTTGCTTGCTTATTTGCGTAGTGATGAATTAAACCATTAAACAAAGTTATATTCATCAAAAGGCTGGGATTTGAAAAATGGGTGGTTTTATTGATGCGGGAAAATACTTGTGGGTCAAAAGAGGCACCGAAATTGGTCATCCAGCTATTATTTGCATTTAAGCTCGGGAAAAAAGCTAATTTTGTTTGCTCTAAATTATTGGCAGACTGCTCTTTAATTAGCTGTATTTGCTGAAAAGATAAATTATTTTCAATTCCACGTGTTAAACACTGAGATAAAGTGAGCGAAGTTTGCGCATTTAGAGGCATGGTAGCACCCAGCAAGCACACAACAAAAAGCCAGAATTTCATAAAAAATGAGTCAATTTGGGGACAAAGGAACAACAAAGAAATTGATTGGGGTAAAAACTTCTTTGAAAGGGTTCGTTTTTCAGATGAAAAACGGCTGTAAGAAGTATAAAAAAAGCAAGGCCGTATCACACCGATCAACCCGCGGCCGTTGCTACCTTCCGGTCCTGGCGGGGTTAGCAGGGATCTGGTTGTACTGCCTTGCGGCTGCAAAGATAAATACTTTTTATTAAAAAAACATTACCCCAAAATAATTTTTTTTTAATAAATAAGATATCTGACATAACGCTATACAACCCAATTGCTAACCAAAATAAGATTTAATTTCATATAACTTTATTAGAAAAAAATGATTCATCCTAAATTTATGCTTATTGATGATTTTGTATCGCATTTTGCTGCTGTATAATTATTAGTTTTGCGGCCACATCTAAAATATGGATAGGAATACCCTTACGGGTCTGGTTCTCATTAGCTTGTTAGTGATTATTTGGGCATCTTTTTTGGGCCCGGAGAGTTCCCCCTCTCAAAAAAATGGTCATAACGCAGATACAGTTAAAATTACCCAGAAAGTACCGATAAAACCCGCCAACCCGGATACGCTGTCTCCTGCTACGCCGGATACTACCTCCATAGATAAAAAACTTACCTTAGAATACGGTAAGTTTGCTACCATAGCATCCGGAATCTCGGAAGATGTAACCGTAAAAACAGATATGCACACCTTTACTTTTTCGGGAAAAGGAGGCAGCATTAAATCGGCTTTTCTGAACAACTTCTTTACCTCCGATAAAAAGAACTATCCTATTTACCCCAATGACCCCAATAACTATCTATCATTTCAATTTGTACACCAAAATAGACTTATTGAAACAAAGAACCTATACTTTAAGGTTTATCACAAACCTGCGGAACTTATCTCGGGAGAAAAAACAGACTTTTTAACCTATCGGGCAGCAGTTGATAGCGGTAAGTATTTAGAAATCAATTATATTTTTACCGGAAATCGTTATGATGTTGCTTGTCAATATCGGTTTGTGGGCTTAGCCGAACTGATAACAAATAATCATTTTGATATTCACTTTGCGATGGATATTCCTAAAACGGAGAAATCCAGACATAATATGCTCCCAGAAGTAACTACTTTTTACAATTATGCAGACGATATTGACCATCTAAAAGCTACCGGAAAAGACATTGAGAAAGAGCATATTACCGGTTCAGTTAAGTGGGTTGCCCACAAAAGTCAGTTCTTCAACACCACCCTGATTTCCCAAACAAATTTTGAAGCAGCCTCTTTACAGCTAAATCCAATACCTAAAAATCCCGCAAATATTAAATATTTAGAATCTTTTTTACAAGTTCCTTACCACCACGCTCCACATGATACAACCAGTTTTCGGTTATATTTAGGCCCTAACGACTTTTATGTGTTGCAAAATTATGATTTAGAGCTTGAACGGCAGGTTTATTTAGGATACGGACCTATGCGCTGGATTAACCGTTTGATTATCTTACCCTGCTTTAACTTGCTTCAGAAAGCAACTTCAAATTATGGCCTCATTATTTTGGTATTGGCAATATTAATCAAGCTGATTACGCTTCCATTTACCTATAAAAGCTCTTTATCTCAAATTAAGATGAAGGTAGTAAATGAGTTACCGGAGATGAAAAACTTAGAGGCAAAACATAAAAGTGACCCTACAAAGCTACAGACAGAAAAAATGGCTTTATTGAACCGTTTGGGTGTGAATCCTTTTGGAGGGTGCTTGCCGATGTTGCTGCAACTTCCGGTTTTGATAGCCATGTTTAGCTTTTTCCCATCATCTATTCAGCTTAGACAAAAATCATTTCTCTGGGCAGATGACCTTTCTACCTATGATTCTATCTATGATTTTGGCTTTGAAATACCATTTTACGGAGACCATATCAGCTTGTTTACCTTGTTAATGACTATTTCAACACTGATATACACTTACTTAACTCAGCAGGCACAAGGCTCAGACAAAAATCCACAAATGGCTCAATTCAAATACATGAGTTACTTCATGCCGGTAATTTTTCTGGGAATTTTAAACAACTACTCTGCCGGATTAAGCTATTACTACCTGTTAGCAAACGTGTTATCAATATCCCAAACATATTTGATGAAACTCTTTGTGGACGAAAAGAAGATAATTGCAGAAATTGAATTAGCTAAAAACAACAAAAACAAAAAACCTTCAGGGTTAGCAGCTTGGATAGCGAATCAACAACACAAGCAGCAAGCAGCAATTAATGCAAATAAGAAAAAGTAAACAATTGCTTTTATAGCGGCATCACGCTACCTTTGGTACTTAATTATGGATACAGCAGATAATTACTTTTCCATCTTAGGAATAGCTGTTTCAATGGATATTTCTGACGAAGAATTGCGCCAATCATATTTAAAATGTTCGAGAGAAACCCACCCGGACTTAAATACAGCGGACTCCCGTGAAAAAGCAAGACTTTCAACCGCATTGCTTAATACGGCTTACCAAACCTTAAAAAATCCTATTTCAAGAGCAAAATATATCCTAACCCTGCGCGGTCAAGACATTAACCTACCCATTGAAAAAAACGTTTTAACGGCCTCTATTGAATTAAATATGGAAATAGAAGATGCCTTGCAAACTGCTGATACCCAGAAAATTGAAGCACTAAAATATCAAATTCAGGCTAAAATAAACCAAATAATAGATGGGATAGTGAAACATTTAGCGATGAACGCACCGGAAGAAAATATTTTAGCGGCAAAAAAAATAGCAGAGGTCAAATATTTTTTGCGTACGCAAGAAAAACTTTCTACCTTTGCCCCCTGATTGCTGCCCGGGTGGCGAAATTGGTAGACGCAGTAGACTCAAAATCTACCGCCAGTGATGGTGTATCGGTTCGACTCCGATCTCGGGTACAAGAGTATATTTAAAGACTTTTATCTTTATTTTAAGCATCTAAATGAAAAAGAATATTCAATTTGTTTTTGCTTTAGTATTATTACTTTCAAATTACGCCTTTGCCCAAAAGACATTTCAAGGTACAGTTACATTTGATGTCAAAATAACTGGCGAAAACGTTAATATGTACGCCGGAATGATGCCCAATAAATACATATTTAAGCTCAGAAATAGCGGCGAAATGCGTATGCGTATGGAAGGCGGAATGATGGCAAATATGTTTGGAGACGTAATGGTAGATAAAACCGGAACCGTATATTTGGTTAATGACCAGAAAAAAAGTGCCCAAAAAGTATTAAATAAAGCAGACCAAAAACAAAAAGAACTACCAGATTCAGCAGTCAAAACCATTAAACTAAACGAAGTAATTACCATAGCCGGTAAAAAATGCCAAAAATATAAAGTAGAGGTTAATAACGGCTCAAAAACTCCCGAAGTAGAGTGGATGTGGGTATGCGAAGACATACAATTAGCTAATAATGACAAAAAAGACGCTTTTATGATGCCTAAACTTGGCCGTAAAGGAATAAACGGATTTCCCCTCAAAATCATGACCACAAAGGAAGGAATGACGGTAACGATGACAGCACTCTCAATAGTAGAAGAAAACCTAAATGATGCCGAATTTAAAGTTCCCGAAAACTATAAAGTTTCAGAATTTGACCCATCCAAAATGATGCAGGGATACGGCGGCGGCGATGATTAATTTGGCAAAAAAGATTCTAAAAATTATTTTAAAATAATACAAAAACAGCCTCATAATTAGACTTATGAGGCTGTTTTTGTATAGCTTTCCTGACTAACAATACCCTAACTATGAAAATATTTGTGTATCTTGAAAAGAACTACTAAATCAAAAGCCGTTCTCTTTTTAGGGGAAACTTGTTAAGCCATTAATCAAAACAATAAAATATGAATATCCAAATAACAATGGTACGCTTATTGATTTTTAGCTGTATTTTTTTTATATCCCAGAAAAAAGTTTTTGCCAATGAATTTTTGGGTGATACAATTTCTAAAAATGGGAAATTCAGGATAATGCACATCGGGTGGGAAGACCACCGCACCCCTGAATTTGGAAATGCTTATACATTACAGCGCCACGAAATACGATTGAATATTATAGGCAGAAGCAGTTTCGCTTTTAACAACAAATTAGAGTTTTCAACATATTTACCGCTCTTCTTCGTAGCACCTAACTTCTCATTGAAATATAAACTCATTGATAAAAGATTTTTTGCTTCTGCCATTGAGGGCGGTGCTTGTGCCGGTGTTTTTCCGATAGCAATAGCTACGGGGCTTTTATTACAGGGAGGTGCATTAGGTGTAGGTTCTATTGGCGTGCTTTATGGAACAGATTATTATGCCAAACTGTATTTAAGTTTTCCGCTATCACGTAAACTCACTTTTTCCGTTCGGTCAAGTGCTTCGGTAATTCATTTAGGCTATTGGGGAATAGCCGCCGGTGCCGTTATCGGCAGAAATGGAGTTGGAGGCTTAGTCTTGCCAATTGATTTTGGGGCAAAACTGAAATGGTATGCAGGAGCTACCGAATTCAATTATGTGCTGAACAAAAAAAACTGCCTCGTACTCAGCACCGCATTAGGCGGATTTGAGGGCGGAGCAAAAAGACTTGGATTAGCAGCACTTTCATGGACACATGCCAAAGCGCATTTTCATTATTCACTGGGTTTATACAGCATTTTTGACCCGCCAGTATATGATATAACCAAACATTCAGGTGTCCCTATTTCTATTTTCGGAAATATTTATTGGATTTTTAATAATGGAAAACGATTGAGATAGTGATAAATTACTCAAAATGAACTTGTTGTGCTTATTCAAAAAACAGAATAAAAGGCTGATAAAAAGCGAAATCTTAAAGATTAAACCAATTCATTGTTTGGAACACAGTGCTATTTGGGTCTCACAATTTTTAAGCATTATTTGTTAGTGCTGTTTTAATTCTAATGTAGATATTATGGGCATTGTTTCTTCCGGTAGCTGCTGGAGGAGTTCTTGAATGGTTTGGGTGCTATTTGGAAGTAAAAAGTCGGGAGCAATCTCTGCCCAAGGATTCAAGACAAATAGCCGTTCAGAAATTTTAGGATGCGGAATAATTAATTCCGGTGTCTGAATCTGTATGATGCCCACACTCAAAATATCAATATCAAGCGTTCGTGGCCCATAATGAAAAATTCTTTTTCTTAGAAATTCATTCTCAATAGCTTGGCAAATAGTTAATAATTCACCAACAGCTATTTTGTTCGTTTTGATTTCTATAACGCAGTTGTAAAAATTTGGCTGCTGAGTATAACCCCAAGGCGAAGTTTCATATACAGAAGAACATTTAATTATTTGTATATCAGAATTTTGTATTTCTTGAATAGCTTTTTTGAGATAATCAAGTCTATCTCCGATGTTGCTTCCTATTCCCAGAAAACCTTGCATCTTAATTTTCTAATTGCTGAATTTTTTGGATAGCTTTTAGGTAGCGGTTTAGCCTTGCTAAGTCGGTTTCATTGAGTTCTTTTAGCCGAAGTAAGTTAAGGTTGTCATACAGGTCATTTAGTTTTACTTTTCGGGCTAATGGGTTTTGTAGGGTTCGTTCTACAAAGGCTTCGTAATGTTCATTTTTTTGTTTGGTCAGGGCTACAACTGCCGTTACGATATTGGGGGGGAACCCTTGCTCTAATAGCATTTCTGCCGTAACGGCAGTATCTTCTAACAAATCATGTAGAACTCCCACGATTTTAGTTTCCATACAATTTCCGGAAATCATTACCCGCAATGGGTGTAAGATGTAGGGAGCACCGAAACGGTCAATTTGGCCGGCATGATTTTTAACCGCCAATAAAATTGCTTTTTCTAACAACTCGTTCAGATTCATGGGCTTAATTTGTTTTACTTTTCTAATCTTTGTATAGCTGATTCAGCCTGTTTTTTTATTTCTGCATTATTATCTGCAGCTAATGCCAAACGATAGTGTTGAATTGCTTCCGTCTTTTTCTGTAATTGTTCGTAACAAATACCTTTTTGGAAGGCGATAAGTGCGTTCATGCCATTTTCACCATTTTTAAGCATTTCGGTTATTTTAGCCGACTTTTCCAGCCAATCTAAGGCTTCGGTATAGTCGTTTTCTTGTTTATAAATGGAGATAGCACCGTAATAGAGCATTTTTTGCATGACTTGGCTTGTCCAAAGGTTTTTAGAAATGGGAATAAGGGTTGTGTAGCAATTAACCGTCTTTTCAAAGGCTATGCGAGCCTTTGAAAAAAGCGCGACAGCTTTTGAATATTCGCCAGCCATCAATAAGGATTTTCCATATAGCAGCGCAATGAAAGTGTTGTATGGAAAAAGATTACTTAAATGCTCCCCGTGCCTGAGCGCATCCGTATATTTTTTTTCATCAAGGTAGATAAACATCAAGAAAACGGCTGATTCTGCGGATGCCAGATTGTTATCAGATACGCATTTTTCCATTTCTTGGATACCAAGTTCTTTATTTCCAGGTGGAAAGAGGGATAAAAATGGCCGTGTAATGGGCTTGGTTTCTCCATACCATTTTACATAGTAAAGATACATCCCACTGGAAAACAAAAACTCAGGGCTGTATTTTTTATATTTGAGTCCAGTTTGAAAAGCCGGTAATGATTTAATACACAGATTAATAGCTTTCATGTATTGGTCTCGAAGCGCATATAATCGTGCTTTAAAAGCCAATGCTGAAAATTCAAAAAAAGCACGCTCTACGTTTACAGTTTTAGGCGGCTGTTTCATTTTTGTCGTTAGTGCCAAAACGGTATCCATATAGCTCAAAAAAAGTGCATCTCGGCTCTTATCCGGATGATAAGTGTCTATAATCCAAAAATACATTAAGCCATACAAAAAAGGCACCGCAGGATGTTCCGGATACTGCCTTTTTAGATCCACTAATAACTTTTGGGCATTGGCAAATTGAAACCCGTATATTTGATTTAAGATAGCGGCTGTTTTATGCTGAAAAGTGCTATCCCTGAGTAAGTTATCTTCTGTATAAAAGTTTTGAGCCAGTATATCAAACTTGATAAAGAGCCACAATACCATAATCCAGAAAAAGTTAGTTCGTTTGATAAAGTCTATCATTTTCTGAATCATTATATTTTAGCTGTAAAAATCTAATGCGGCAATTAATACATGAAGAAAGAATAAGTTCCCTTACTGCCATTGGGGTGCATTCCTTCGATGGTCAGCCTACCGCGGGAGCTTTCTAACAAGCCTATCAATTCTTCAATTGTAGAAGGTCTTACTTGATTTATGGATAGGATTACGAACCCTTCCGGTAGCCCCATACTGGCTATTTTTCCACTTTTTAGGTTGCTGATTCGATATCCATAGGCGACGCCCATTTTTTGTTTTTCAACTTTGGAGAGTGGGGTAAAATCTGCACCCAATGAATTGGAGGTAATCGTTTCGTTTTTGAGAACTCCGATAGTACCCTCTTTGTTGGTCAGTGTTAAAGTAAATTCAGTAGTTCCGGCTTTTCGTTTAACGAACAGTTTTATTTTTTCGCCGGGGCGATAGTAAGAAAGACGTTCAAGAAACATTGCTTTGGAGTTTGTTTCTACGTTATCAACTTTCAGGATAACGTCTCCGGCCTTTAGGCCGGCTTGTGCTGCTGCGCCATCTGAAAAAACCTCACTGATCAAAACTCCCAAGAAAGTATTATCTCCAATCTTTTTAGCAATATCTGCATCAATATCAATTACTTCTAATCCGGCAAAAGCCCGTTGGACTTCTCCGTACTCGCGCAAGTCCCGAATCACTTTTTTTACAATATTGATTGGTATTGCGAAGCCGTATCCATTGAAAGAGCCGGTTTTGCTGGCAATGGCGGTATTAATACCGACCAATTCTCCTTTTAGGTTTACGAGAGCACCGCCGGAATTTCCCGGATTAATGGCTGCATCTGTTTGAATAAATGATTCTATAGGAAACTGCCCAGCTACTACATTGATATTTCTGCCCTTTGCACTTACGATTCCGGCTGTTACGGTAGATGTTAGGTTAAAAGGATTTCCTACTGCCAAAACCCATTCTCCAATTTGCAGTAAGTCTGAATTAGCAGCCATGATAATTGGCTTTAAATTAACAGCTTCTATTTTAAGAAGTGCTAAATCCGTAGAAGGGTCTGTGCCGATAACCTTTGCGATGTATGTTTGTTTACTGTTTAAAACGACCTCAATTTTATCCGCTTTATCTACAACATGATTATTGGTTATTACGTAGCCATCTTGGGATACTATCACACCTGAGCCGGAGTTTGTGGCCGGACCTCTATTCCCAAAAAAGTCCCAAAATCCCCAAAAATCATCATGTATTCGGGTATTTGAATTAGATAACGTCTTGATAAAAACAACTGAAGGCGTTGATACATTAGAGGCCGTAATAAACTCAATTCCTGTATTTTGCTCGTAACGAGCATATTGCATTGAATTTTCATGGCCTACTTCTATGTAATACGGGCTTTGTGTTTTTACAAAAAAGATGTGATAGAGAGCTGCCCCTGCCATCCCGAATATTAGGCTTCCAAGTAACCGTACCAAAATATGACCAGACCCGAATTTCATAAGTTAGCAAATTAAGTTTTGCAAAAATACTATGTATTTTGAGCCGGGTATTACCGAAAGCTGGGATTTTTAGCACAAAAGTTCAACCGAAGAACGAAAGGTGAACCTATCACTAATATTTCTACGAAGCACGTTAGCCCATCTTTTGGCAATACACCTTGTTATCTGGTATTAGAAATCATGAATAATAAGTTTATATGAAATTAACTATCTGATTTTCAATGGTGTTTTTTAGTAGTTTCCTTAGAAAAATCTTTCTGTTCATAATCTCGACTCACTTTTATTTTAGCTTTAGGGTCGTTACTTCATATCCGTTTTTTTTTAATTGCGAAATAATACCACATTCTCCATATAAGTGAAGCATTCCAACTGCAATAAATACAGAATTATTTTGTTCTATTGAGTTTATAATTGTTGGTATCCATTTTTCATTTCTCTTTGATAATATTCCGTCACTATCAGCGCATTTTACTTTGAATTGGTAATTAAATTTCATTTCCATATATGCTTTGGCTGACGCGCAAATCTTCTTTTGATTTTTGTCGTCCTTAAAATTATTGATTACCTGATGAATGATGTTTTTGGTTTTTTTCCACGTTAATTCTTCTCCATTCACAATATTAATTGCATCAAATTGGTTGGAATAGGTTTCTAAACCCAATACTTTGATATTTTGTTTTTCAGCTATTGACATAAGGTAATCATCCATATGATATGAAGTGTCCGTTGGCTTTATTGTTCCACAACTTTCTTTTATATATTCTTGTTGCAATTTTACAATCAGTTCTCCCGGCTTATGTTTGCTTAAAGGGACTTTCCAATTTTTAGTATAGTTTTCCAAGAAATCAATATCCTCCTTGTACAAAAACTCCTTATACGAAAAATCGTCTGTTCTATTAAGCATTACAGTTATTATTTTTTCGTTTTTATCTTCAACGGATTCAAAAATTGCAAGTTCGCATTTACTTAGCAGTTCTTTAATTAGAGGTTTTTCGTCAATAAAGGAATTTCCCATTTGGTGGAATGTCCCTATAATATATGCTACCTTTTCAGAGTTTACTTTATTAATAGACCAAAGAATAGTATTTTGAGCGATTATAAAGTTTGTAATCAAAGAAAAAACCAGTAAGCTAAGTATATCTTTCATTAGACCTCCTTCATAATTGATAATTGTATATTCCTGCTATCAGGTTCAATCTAAGCGTAAATTGTTTTCTTCTGGGGCTGTATTTTCCGGCCATAATCCTAAATATTTTGATAGAACAAATTACATTTCCTACTGTTACTCTACTTAATGATATACGTTGATTCTCTTTTTTATCTACTTTGGTTAGCGGTTCTTTCAGACTTCGTTTTTTGGGGTATTTCTGTGTTTTGGTGATTCTTCTGTAGTCCTTAATAGCCTGAACAATAAGTTTATATGAAATTAACTATCTGATTTTCAATGGTATTTTTGATAGTTTTCTCATAAAAATTATATTATGCTTTCAGGCAAAGAATCTAATAGTAACTAAAAACTTACTATTCTTTCAGTGTTGCAACTAAGTCTCCGGTAGTTAGTAGGCTGCCAGCAGATAATTTTAGCTGTGCAACTATTCCGGAAATGGGTGTAACTACGGTCGTTTCCATCTTCATGGCTTCTACGATAAATATAGCTTGGTTTTTCTCTACTTTATCCCCTACTTGAACCAAGATTTTGGCTAATTTTCCTTGCAATGGCGAAGCAATGTGATAAGGATTGTTCGCATCTGCTTTTTCATTGAGTTTTTCTACACTCAATACGCTTTTATCCCGCACCCGAACGCTTCTATCTTGGCCATTTAACATAAAATGAACTAAGCGAAAACCTTGTTTATCAGGAGTTTCTATGTATAGTAGCTTCACAATGATGGTTTTACCCGGCTCTATTTCAATGACGGTCTCCTCATCCTGTTTTAAGCCATACAAAAACTGTGGTGTAGGTAAAAAACTCAAATCCCCAAATTGCTTCTGGAAATCATGGTATTCCTGAAATACTTTTGGGTAAAACTGATATGAAAGATAATCTTCAAAAGCGGTTTCTTTTCCAAATTGCTGTTGAAACTGCTCAAAATCGCTATCAAAGTTAATGGGTTTTAGGTGGGCATTGGGTCTATCGGTAAAGGGAACTTCGTCTTTGAGGATGATTTTTTGCAATGTGATAGGGAAACCTCCTTCGGGTTGGCCAATTTCGCCCCGGAATAATCCCTTTACGGATTCAGGAAAAGAGAGGGTTTCTCCTTTATTGAAAATATCATCGGCAGTTAAGTTTTGGGCTGTCATATACAAAGCCATATCGCCCACAACCTTAGATGAGGGAGTTACCTTAACGATGTCTCCAAATAATTCATTGACTACCTTGAAGTTATTTTTGATAGTTTCCCATTTTTCTAATAACCCTAAGGAAGCGGCTTGGGGCTTTAAGTTAGAATATTGGCCACCGGGAATTTCGTGGACATACACTTCTGCTGTTCCTGCTTTTAGGCCAGATTCAAATGGAAAGTAATATTCACGAACGTTTTCCCAATAATCTGAAAATCTATTTAAACTCTGGATATTTACGGGATTTTCGCGGGGAGTTCCTTTCAGCATTTCAACAATGGAGTTAAAGTTAGGTTGAGAAGTTAGGCCGCTCATAGAGGCAAGAGCTACATCTACCACATGAACCCCGGCTTCTATTGCTTTTAGGTAAGTAGCGCATTGAACCGAAGAAGTATCATGTGTGTGCAGATGAATCGGAATACTGATATGCTGTTTTAACTCACCTATCAAGGTTTCAGCAGAATAGGGTTTTAGCAAGCCGGCCATATCTTTGATTCCGAGAATATGTGCCCCTTCGTCTTGCAGCCTTTTAGCTAAGTCTAAGTAGTAGTTGAGGTTATATTTTGGTCTGTTTTTGTCAAAAATATCGCCGGTATAACAAATGCAGGCTTCTGCTAAGCCTCCGGTATATTTTCGGACGGCTTGTATGCTGACCTTCATGCCTTCCAGCCAGTTTAAGGAATCAAAAATCCGGAAAACGTCTATTCCGTTTTCCCAAGATTTTTCGATAAATTTTTCGATTAAGTTATCCGGGTAGGCAGCATAGCCAACAGCGTTAGAGCCTCTGGTTAGCATTTGCAGCAGCATATTAGGGACAGCTTTTCGCAGTGCTTGCAAGCGTTTCCAGGGGTCTTCATGCAAAAAACGCATTGAAACGTCAAAAGTTGCTCCACCCCATACCTCCATTGAAAATAAATTGGGATGATGATGAGCAAAACTTTCTGCAACACTCAGCATATCAATTGTTCGGACGCGGGTCGCCAATAGTGATTGATGAGCATCTCGAAGCGTTGTGTCTGTATAAAAGACCTCTTTTTGAGCACACAACCATGCTGCAAACTTATCCGGCCCTAATTCGGTTAATAGTTGTTTAGTCCCGGAAGAAGGATTTTCAAAACGGTTATAGCTCGGTATGATTGGATTCTGAAATACCGGAGGACTTATTTTGCCAACATCAGGGTTTCCGTTTACGGTAATCTCTGCCAAATATTGAATCGTCCTAGTGCCTCGATCATAGTATTTAACGAACTCAAATAGCTCCGGGTGCGTTTCTATAAAATTGACATTGGCTTGGCCCTTTTGGAAACTTTTATGGTTTACTACATTTTGCAGAAAAGGAATATTTGTTTTGACCCCCCGAATTCTGAATTCACGTAAAGTACGGATCATGCGCTGGCAAGCTCCTTTTAGGGTTCTGCCGGAGGTTGTAACCTTAACCAGCATGGAATCAAAGAAAGGGGAAATCTGAACACCCGGATACGAACTTCCTTCATCTAAACGAACGCCTAAACCACCTGCATTACGATAGGCTATAATCCGCCCAAAATCCGGCTTAAACTGATTTTCAGGATCTTCGGTAGTAATACGGCATTGAATAGCAAAACCATTACATCTAATTGAAGACTGATTGGGAATATAGATTTGCGGATGCTGAAAGTCTAAACCTGCCGCTATCAATATTTGGGAACGAACGATGTCTATTCCCGTTACTACTTCGGTTACGGTATGCTCTACTTGGATTCTGGGATTTACTTCGATAAAGTAAACGTTTTCGTGTTGGTCCACCAGAAATTCAACTGTTCCGGCGTTATAGTAATTTACGGAGCGTGCTATTTTGAGCGCATAGCCATAAATCAACTGTCTGATAGCTTGGCTCAAATTAGGAGCAGGAGCTACTTCTACTACTTTTTGAAACCGTCGTTGAACGGAACAATCCCGCTCAAAAAGATGAACAATATTTCCGGATTTATCGCCTAATATTTGAACTTCAATGTGTTTGGGGTTTTCTACATATTTTTCGATAAAGACGGTACTGTCTCCAAAAGCATTCAGGGCTTCTCGTTGTGCTTCATGGTAGGCTGGGATAAGGTGTTCTGGATTTCTAATGACGCGCATACCACGCCCGCCACCGCCTGCCGATGCCTTGATAATCACCGGAAAACCAATTCTTTCTGCTTCTGAAAGTGCTGTTTCTGCGGTAGTTAGCGACACTTGACTGCTTTCAATAAGTGGAATTTGCAATCCGGCAGCTAATTTTTTTGCGGAGATTTTGTCCCCTAAACGAGCCATGACCTCAGAATTTGGGCCTATGAATATAATCCCGCTTTCTTCACAGCGTTTTGCAAATTGTACATTTTCAGACAAAAACCCGTAACCCGGATGGATAGCATCTGCACCTGTGGCTTTTGCCAAAGCGATAATCTCCTCGATATTCAGATAGGGTTTGAGCGGGTCATCTTTTTCTCCAATTTGATACGCCTCATCTGCTTTGTAACGGTGTAACGAATATCTATCTTCGTAAGTATAAATTGCAATGGTATGAATATCTAATTCTGTCGCAGCGCGCAACACCCTGATAGCAATTTCACCACGATTGGCTACCAAAATTTTTCTTATCAAAAGTGGGGTGGTAAAGTCCATAAGATTAAGATTGTAACAAAGTTAAGTTCTTGAAGTTTAATAAAATTTAGTAAATACCTATTTGAAAAATCTATTGATTCGCAATAAAGTCAATATATTTTTATTCAAAATAGCTTTCTTTTGCTTTGGTAAAAATGAATTGTTTTTTAATGGCTAACTGGTTGATTCGTTGTGGTTTTACAGCGATATGCTTCTCTAACCAAAGCAACGAATAGCGGATGTGGGGATTCTACGGTGCTGCGTAATTCAGGGTGAAATTGGCAGGCTATAAAGAATGGATTATTTTGTAGCTCTATGATTTCCACTAAGTTGTTTCCCGGGTTAATTCCGCTCATAACCATTCCGGCAGCTTCAAATTGCGCTCGGTAGGCGTTGTTAAATTCATATCTATGGCGGTGTCGTTCTTCTATCAGTTGTTTTTTATAGATTCTAAAAGCGAGTGTGTCTTTTTTAATTTCACAGCGATATGATCCTAAGCGCATTGTTCCGCCCAATTGTGTAACCTGTTTTTGATCCTCCATCATGGTAATAACTGGATTAGCTGCATCTGGTTTAAATTCAATGCTATTACAGTCTTCCAGATGAATGACATTTCTACCAAATTCTACTACGGCTATTTGCATTCCGAGACAGATTCCTAAGAAAGGGATTTTTTTTATTCTGGCAAAACGGGTTGCGGCTATTTTTCCTTCTATTCCGCGGTGGCCAAAGCCGGGTGCTACCAAAATACCCTGTAGTTTACCCAGTATCCTATCGGCATTTTCATCATTAATATCTTCAGAATGAATGAAGTCCAGATGAACTTTAATTTCATTAGCTGCTCCGGCGTGAACGAAAGACTCGCTAATGGATTTGTAAGCATCTTTTAGTTCTATATATTTGCCAATCAGCCCGATTCGTACTTCATCTTTGGGGTTTTTTAAGCGGTTTAAGAAGTCTGTCCACGAACTTAAATCCGGTTCATGGCGAAAAGGTAACTTTAATTTACTCAAGACCACTCTATCCATTTGCTCCCGTTTCAGGATGATGGGAACGTCATAGATGGTTTCTGCATCTATGGTTTCTATTACGGCATTGACATTTATGTTGCAGAATTGACCTATTTTCATTCGGATTTCGCGGGAGAGTTTATGCTCTGTGCGGCAAACAAGCATATCCGGCTGCACGCCGGATTCTAACAGTAGCTTTACGGAATGTTGTGTAGGTTTTGTTTTTAGCTCCTGCGCAGCAGCTAAATAAGGAATTAAGGTTAGGTGAATCACGATACAGTCATGGCTGCCTAGTTCATTTTTCAGTTGCCGAACGGCTTCTATGTATGGTAATGATTCAATATCGCCTACTGTTCCGCCAAGTTCAGTGATAACAATCTCATAATCACCAGTTTGGCCAAGCAGTAACATTCTGCGTTTGATTTCATCCGTGATATGTGGGATTACCTGAACAGTTTTTCCGCCGTATTCTCCCAATCTTTCTCGCCGGATAACGGTTTCATAGATTCTGCCGGTAGTTACATTATTGGCTTGAGACGTTGGGGTGTTCAAAAAACGTTCATAATGTCCTAAGTCTAAATCAGTTTCAGCTCCGTCTTGGGTTACATAACATTCCCCATGTTCGTAGGGGTTTAACGTACCCGGGTCAATATTGATGTATGGGTCAAACTTCTGGATGGTTACAGAATAGCCGCGTGCCTGCAATAACTTTGCCAATGAAGCCGAAACGATACCCTTACCTAAGGATGAAGTAACTCCACCCGTTACAAAAATATATTTACAATGCGGAGCTTGATTCATAATTTCCGCAAAGGTACAGGGTTCTTGCAAGCTAAACGCAAACCTTATCCAGCATTTTGGCAACGTATTTGTATTTAGTAAAATATATTTTAATATTGGTACTTCCCCAAAAACTTTTTATTAGGGTTAAAGAAATTCACAATAGGATTTTCCGGCTAAATAAGCATTGTGGGAGAAAAAGTATTTTCTAAAAGTAGTATGCCGTCTAACTTCGCAGCAAAAAAACTGGCCATGAGTTTACTGTTTTTGCAGGTAGATAGTTTAGCAACCGCACCCAAAGAAGTTTCCGTAAGTTTATTCGATTTAGTTATCTTAGGCGGGTGGTTTATGATTCCTATAGCGATGCTGCTTGCTTGGGGCATTTATGTGTTTATAGAACGTTATTTAACAATCAGAAAAGTAAATCAAAGCCCGGATGCCTTTATGAAGCAGATTACCAGTTTTGTTCGGGGCGGGTCATTGGATAAAGCTATCAATTTGTGTGAAATAACAGATACTCCATTTGCGCGTATGGTGCTAAAAGGAATCAGCCGTTTAGGGCAGCCGCTATCCGAAATTTCAGCTTCCATAGAAACCGAAGCGAAATTAGAGGTTTATCGTATGGAAAAGCATTTGAGTATTTTGGCAACCGTTTCCGGCGCAGCTCCTATGCTTGGCTTTTTAGGCACCGTAACCGGAATGATATCTGCCTTTATGCAAATCGCTACCTTAGAAGGAAACGTAAGCCCTTCTGACTTAGCGGGCGGGATTTATGAAGCGATGCTTACAACAGCAGCCGGCCTAATAGTCGGAATCCCCGCCTATATTGGGTTTAACTTCCTAACGACCATGATTGGAGAAGTTATTTTTAAAATGGAAGTTACTGCTACACAGTTTATTGACCTTTTACAAGAGCCTGCTAAATGAGCATTCAACAGCGAAATAAGCCAACAACTGAATTTAGTTTGGCTTCTATGTCTGACTTGGTATTCTTGTTACTCATTTTTTTTATGATAACTTCTTCGTTTGTTCATCAAGCCGGCGTAAAAGTAGATCTACCACAAAGTAAGTCAGAGAAACCCTCGCAGGGGCAAAACAGCGTTACAATATCGGCAGACAGCCACTTTTTTTGGAATGATCAACAGGTTGATAAAGAGGAACTTCCTAATTTAATTCGCGAAGCGCTAAAAACGGAAGACCCCAAGAAAAAAGTTATCACACTTCGTGCTGATAAAAAAGTAACGATGGAGCAAGCTGCCTTCGTGATTGCCCACATCGCCGAAAACAAAGGATCTGTGGTGCTGGCTACCAAAAAATAACCAACAATCATTCTCAAAAGCACCCAACCAAGCAACAAGAGACCATTCAAAAATTACGAATTATCAAGATCCTGCTTATAATGATTCAAAAATACCAGTAAATTGCAGCGAAATATATGGAAAATAACGTACCGGATTGGGTTACAACGTTTGCACGTAAGTATTACACCAGAACCATTACTCAGTTTATCTTATACGGAAATACCACCGATTTTGTCTGTACAAAAAGTAATAACACTTTAAAATACAGCAGATTGCGGGATTATTTAATGTATGATTTATTTCGCAGGCGGGATTTAGTAGTTTCTTATGACCGTGCCTCCGGTATTTTGTTTCGGGAAAAAGAAACCGGCGAAGACTTTAGTCGTTCTCTTACTGCATACGATACGCTTCATGGAACGACTTTTGCGCGGCAGCTTCCGCGAGACCCCGCCCGCGCACTGATGATTCTGGATAACTACTTCCGAATTAGAGTTCGGGACAAAAAACGGATAGCTTTCATCATCGAATACGCCGACACCATCGTTCCGATGGGAACAACCTCCAACCTAAGCCCAGAAGATAGGTCAGTACTCGTTTTTCTCCAAAAATGGGCTAAAGACGCTGAGTTTTTAAATGCAGATATGACCATTGTCTTGGTTGCCGAAAACCTAAGTGAAATCAACCATCTTTTAGTCAGAAACCCCTACACTTGTGAGATAGAAATTCCTTATCCGAACGAAAAGGAACGCTCTGAATATATCTCTTACTGCATTCAGGAGTTTCCCAATATTCCGACCTTGTTAGAGATGCCACCGGATATTTTGGCTAACCATACTGCCGGAATCAATTTGGTACACCTAAAAACACTACTGTATGAAATTAGTGAAAACAAGCAACCATTTACGTTTAAGCAGCTTACAGAAAAGAAAAAAACTATTATCGAGAGTGAATCCGGCGGCTTATTGGAGTTTGTAGAGACTAAATTCACCTTAGATAACGTTGCCGGCCATTCACAAGCCAAAGGTCATCTTAGAATGGCTGCTCAAGCCTTAAAAAGTGGGCACGGCGAAGTGCTGCCAATGGGCTATCTCGTTAATGGGCCGGTTGGTACCGGAAAGACATTTATGGTAACTTGTTTTGCCGGAGAAATTGGCATTCCGATGCTGCTCCTAAAAAACTTTCGTTCCCAATGGGTTGGTGTTACCGAAACCAACCTTGAAAAAGTATTCAAGCTATTGGAAGCGATGACTCCCGTAGCTGTTATGATTGACGAAGCCGATGCCTACTTAGGTAACCGAAGTAATTCCGGAGACAGCGGCGTAAGCTCAAGGGTTTTCTCCATGATAGCTTCTTTTATGAGCAATACAGAGCATCGAGGAAAAATAATATGGTTTTTATTAACGGCACGCCCGGATTTAATGCCCGTTGACCTCAAAAGACAAGGCCGCGCCGAAGAACACATCGCCTTATTTTACCCACAAACCGTAGAAGAACGCAAAGACTTTTTCCTGATTATGCTGAAAAAAACAGGATTATCATACCTAAAGGGAGAACAATTTAATGACGAGTTCTTTGAAAAACTGCAAATTAACTCAGGCGCAGATATGGAAGCTGCCTTGATTCGTGCTAAATTCAAAGCAATTGCAGCCGGAAAACCCCAAGTAACCCCCGAAGATGTTCAGTATGCGTTTGCTGATTTTATCCCCCCGACATACCCAGAAGAAATTGAGCTTATGAACCTTGTTGCTGTTATCGAATGTACCTCCAAAGAACTGCTTCCCCCTAAGTACAGAGACTTGAAAAGAGAAGAAGTTCTGGAAAAAATGCAACTCTTAAAAAGAGTTATTGCCCAACGCGAAATTTAGTAGTTATGCAGATTAAAGATAAACAGTTTAAGATTTTATTCACTCATAATCAGATAGATAGCCGTATAGCTGAATTTGCCCGAGAGCTAAATCAACAATATACAGATAGCCAAACTATTCCTGTTTTAATTCCGGTATTAACCGGAGCCTATCGTTTTTTTAGTGACTTATTTGTGAAGTTGACTTTTCCGTATGAAGTTCGTTTTGCAAAACTATCTTCATATGGTTCTGGAATGGCTTCGCAAAATGAAGTTATTACCAACTTTCCCATTCAGCCTGAAATAAAAAACAGGGAAGTTATTGTTATTGAGGACGTTGTGGATACCGGTTTAACCTTAGATGTGCTGCACTACCAATTACAGGATATGCAGCCGGCATCTATGCGAATTGCCTCTTTGTTATTTAAGCCGAGTGCGTTTCGGGGTATCCATAAACCGGATTGGGCTGGGTTTGAAATCTCTGATTTGTTTGTCGTTGGATACGGTATGGATTATGCTGAACAAGGTCGCTATTTATCAGATATTTATCAATTAGATGGGCCAAGCCAGATATGAAAAATCGGTTTTTAATCGGTGGACTTGGGTTTATGCAGTAGTTTGTTTCTTAGAAATTTTTGCGGAAATTTTATTAGAGTTTGATAATGAATTTGGCTATCAACTTCGGTTACTGACAAAGCCTTTGGTAATGCCCGTTTTAGCAATGGGTTTTTACAAAAGCTTAGTTCCTAATTTTCAATCAGCAGATTGGTCGTTATTAGCCGGCTTACTTCTTTCTTGGGCTGGGGATGTACTTTTAATGCCCCCATTTCGGATTTTTGCCTTAGGTCTTTTTGCTTTTTTGATGGCTCATATAGCGTATTCTCATGCCTTTTTTAAAAGTATGCCCAAAATATCTTGGAATAGCTTGCATTTTCTACCGGGAGTTATTCTATTCTTAATTGCTGTTTATACCATTGTACCACATGTTATTGATATAAAAATCCCTGTAATATCTTATGTATTAGTCATTTCCATAATGTTTTCTATGGCTTTGGTGCATCACTTGAATTATAGTTTTTTAAGTGGCTTGCTGGGGGCATTCTTTTTTGTGGTTTCTGATTATATTCTGGCTTGGGCACTTTTTGTAAATAGCTTTGCTTGGAGCCGCTTGTTCGTTATGGGTTTTTATTTGCTGGCACAATGGTTAATTGTTCGGGGCGTACTTACGACCAAGTATTCAAACTGATTTTTTTTACGATTATTCTGAGCTTATCTGCCAAGACGATACAAGCTCAGTTTATTTTATCAAAATCCACAGAGCCGGACTGGCATTCTTATGAAATGATGTTTAGTAAATACTACAGCAAAGGCGATATGGATGGCTATGCAAAAGCATTTACGTTGGTTTTTGAACATCATGATAAAGCTGTGCTATTTAAAAACTGCGCAGAAGAAGTCATCTCCCTTAGAAGATTAGCAATTTTGTATGAAACCATAAACAAAGCCCAAAATGATTTAGATACCGCCCTTATAATTATTCAAAGCGCTGAAAAAAAAGCCTATAGCTGTAATTTACCGACACATCTGATTAGATGCTTAATCGTAAAAGGAGTTATTATTCATAAGTTTAAAAAAACCGAACAATCTATAGCGGTTTTTAAGAAGGCTTTAAAGATAGCAGATTCTTTATCCTTAGACAATATATCGCTACCTATTTATCCCAGAATAATTTCTGCTTATCTCAACATTAATAAACCAGATAGTGCAGACTATTATATGGGTATTGCACAAAGAAAAATATTTACCTGCTCAGACGATGATTTAGCCAAAACCTTAGAATTAGAGCTAATTGATGCCCAAATTGAAATTTGGACTAAAAAGAAAGATTATAGACCTGCCTTAGAGCTTGTTCTCTGTATGCTTGATCAAGAAGAGGTTCAAGAAAGCTACTCAAAAACAGCTCATTTTAGCAATATTGCGGAATCATGCTATGAAAGTTTAGGAAATTATCCAAAAGCCTTAAAAATGGCTCAAAAGCGAAGTGAAGCGGAATACAAAATTTCATCACAGGATTACATGAAGAGAATTAAGGACTTAGAAGCGCAATATCAGCTAAAAACGAGTGAGATGAAAATGTTAGAGCAAGAAGCTGACCTCCGAGTAAAACAGGCAATGCTCCTGATGCTTGGAATTGTACTTGCTATCCTATTTATATCCGGTTCTATTATCACCATAAACTTTCTGAAAGAAAGAAAATTAAACAAGGAGGTTTTAGCTAAGAATAAAGAGCTAAAAAAAGAGCAAGAAAAAAACTTACTACTATTCAAAGAGTTGCAGCATAGAGTTAAAAATAATTTACAGATTTTATCCAGCTTGAATAGAATGGAAATGCGCCAGCTCAAGAATCAGGATGCCCTAAATTTTGCCCAAAATCTTCAAAATAGAATTTTAACGATGGGAGTCCTCTATGAAGATTTATTCAAACTAAATAACAAAAGTGTAAATTTACATGAGTACCTTAATCATATTGGGAACGAAGTTATGAACTCAATGGGAAAGAAAGATATTCAAATTGAGAATAATCTTCCGGATATTAATATTCTGCCAAATGGAGCAATGTACCTTGGACTAATTGTGAATGAGCTGATTACAAATTCTGTTAAACATAATATTAAGACTTCAGGTAACTTATTAATACAACTTTTGTTTGATATTAAAGAAGATTCTGCCGCTTTTACCTATTCAGATAATGGAGAAAGCTCGCAACAGGGAACTCCTACCCGAAAAGGATTTGGAATTAGTTTTATTGAACTTTTAACAAGTGAGTTAGAAGGAGAAATTACATGGAATTTTGAAAAAGGATGTAAAGTTATTCTTAATTTTTCTAATTTAGCACTGTTTTTAGCCGATGGACATCCAAAATAAAAATATAAAAGTTCTAATAGTAGAAGATAACCGCATTATCGCCTTAGACATTAAAGAGTCTTTGGAGGAATTCGGCTTTAACGTTGTAGGAACTGTATCCCGCGGAGAAAAAGCACTTTCGTGGTTTTCATCCAACTATTGCGATGTCGTTATTATGGACATTAACCTCGAAGGAAGGCTAAATGGCTTAGAAACAGCAAAATACATTATTGAAGATATAAAAATTCCAATAGTGATTATTTCTGCCCAAACGGACGATTATTCTACCCAATTTGCCAAAGAAATTGGTATTCAAGAGTATATAACCAAACCGGCCAGCCCGGAACAAATTGCTAATTCAATTAAAAGAGTACTGAATCTGCCATAACTACCTAAGGGGATTTTGTGGTTTTTAAGAAACCACTTACTGTAATGTGCGAGTTTCGCTTTGTCCAAAATCCCACTCAGAATACAGCCATTTGAAAAACAAACAAAGTGATTTCAGAGAAATACAAAAATCATACTTTTGGTGAAATAGATTAATGTACACAGCTTGAGTCCGTTTTGAAACTTACTATTTAACCGAAAACCGAACTATAATTTTGCAAAAACCAGTAATTTAACCCGTTTTCAAAAGTACAATTCAAGGATTGATACAAAAGTATTTTAGATATTCCTTATTTTTGCCGGCTTATTGGGGAGTTCTCTCAGCTAATTCTATTCTAAAATAATCTTGCTACACGCAGTAATTCTTTTTATTTTTTCTATTCTAACACCGTGGTTTCATCAAGAAGAAACCAACAAGAAGTTAGTTATATTAGAAAAAAACAACAATCAGCGGAGGGAATATCGTTTTTTTCTCCCAGATAGCAACGAAAAGCGTAAAAGAATAACTTTTAGGCGGAAAGATAATTCTATAAACCCAACCAACACAGATCATGAGTCGCCTCTATATGCTCCCAACCCTTCTAATGTAGAAACTATCTATGAAATAGATGAAGACGGGAAAGGATATTATGTACATGAGCGCGTAGGCGGGATAGACGTAAAGCCACCCTCGTATATCACCCGCGAGGAATATTTAGATATGCTCAAACGGAAGCAGACCACCAGCTACTTCCGGCTAAAAAGTGCACAACAAAGCGGTTCGCCCGTTTCTAAGTCATTGATACCAAAGCTGAATATTAACTCGGCATTATTTCGGGATATATTCGGCAGCGGAAAAGTAGATATAAAACCCAGCGGATCTGTTCTCTTAGATTTATCCTATCGGATAAATAAAAATCAAAATCCGGCAAACTCATTGGCAAATCAACGAAACTCTACCTTTAATTTTGACCAACAAATTCAGCTAAATGTAGTAGGGCAAATCGGCGAAAAGCTAAAACTACGGGCAAATTGGGATACTAAGTCTAACTTTAATTTTGAGAATACTTTTTTAACCGGTTATGAGGGCGGCGAAGATGACATTATCAAAAAAATAGAAGCCGGTAATGTGAGCCTACCGCTAAACGGGTCGTTGATTACCGGAGGGCAAAATCTTTTTGGGGTAAAAGTAGCGGCTCAATTTGGCCCGGTATTTATCACTAGCATTGCCTCTCAGCAACGCGGAAAAACCAATGAGGTAACAGCTACCGGCGGTGCCCAAAAAACAGAATTTTCCAAAAAAGTAAATGAATATGACGAAAACCGCCACTTTTTCCTAAATCATTATTTCCGAAGCGTTTATGAACGAGCCACTGCTAATTTTCCCGTACTTACCTCAAATATTAACGTAACCCGAGTAGAAGTTTGGGTTACAAACCGCTCAAACTCTTCTCTAACAAACAACCGTAATGCCATAGGTTTTGTAGATTTGGGGGAAAATATAACGTCCAACGGCGGCGTTCTTTGGAACCCAACAGTAGCTAACCCCACCAAACTATACCCAAATAACTCCGCTAACCATATTTATCAAACGATTCAAAATGCCCGCTTACGGAATGATGCAGTAGCTAACTTAGAAGCCTCCGGCCTGAAAAATGGAGAAGACTTTGAACTTATCGAAAATATGAAGCGCCTTAATGAACAAGAATATCGCTTCCACCCACAACTTGGCTACATATCCTTAAACACAAAACTTCAGCAAAATGACGTTCTGTATGTAGCTTATGAATACACCGTTACCGGAGATACTACTGTGTTCAGAGTAGGGGAGTTTTCCATAGACCAACCTTCTAACGCCAATAATACCAATGTATTATTTCTAAAAATGCTAAAACCGTCTTCTACCCGCCCGGCTCTTAACAACAGACCGTATCCGACTTGGGATTTGATGATGAAAAATATTTATAGCATCGGAGGCTACAACTTAAATAAAGATAATTTTGTATTAGATGTTTGGTACGAATCTACCGGAGGAGCCGGCGATATAAATTACTTACCTACTTCAGATGTCAAAAACATTCCGCTCATACAAGTACTTAGCTTAGACCGGCTAACCAACAATATGGAGGCCGGTGCTGATAACCGTTTTGACTTTTTACCCAACCTTACCGTTATTACCGAAAAAGGGTTAATTATCTTCCCGAAGTTAGAGCCTTTTGGTAAGGGCTTGATAGACAAGTTTATCACCAACAGAGAATCAGATTCGGCTAAATATGCCTATCCACAATTATACAGCATGACCCAAGTGGATGCAAGCCAGTTCTTTCCACAGCTAAACCGCTTTAAAATGAAAGGAACGTATCAAGGCGCATCCAGCTCGGAAATCCAGCTAAATGCCGTTCAGATAGCACAAGGCTCCATCAAAGTTACTGCCAACGGAATCCAATTAACAGAAGGATCTGACTATATCGTAGATTACAATATCGGAAAAGTTACCATCCTGAATCAAGGAATTATCAACTCCGGCCAAGAAATAAAAGTCAAATATGAAAGTAATACATTATTTGGGATTGACCAAAAAACAATGGTTGGCTCCCGAATTGACTATAAATTTAACAAAGACATTAAGTTAGGGGCAACAATATTGCACCTAAATGAACGCCCCTTAATCAACAAGATTAACATCGGAGATGAGCCGCTTTCTAATACAATCTGGGGTGCAGATGTAAGTTTTAATAAACAATCTAAGCTCATTACCAAAATAATAGATAAACTTCCGTTGATAAACACAAAAGAGCCTTCTCAGGTTACATTTAACGGAGAGTTTGCCCAAATGATTCCTGGCCACCCGCGCCAAATTCAAACAGGGGACGAAAAGGGAATTGCCTACTTAGATGATTTTGAAGGTACTAAAAATGTTTCAGATATTACCAATGCTAATTTATGGAAGTTAGCCTCTTTTCCGTCAAATTTACCAAGGCCGGCCGGCTCAGACCCTACTTCAGCCGGATTTACCCGTTCTAAATTAGCTTGGTATCAAATAGATGCTATCTTTTATACTCAGCCTAAAGATTTTGGTTTAGACAAAAACTCACCTGCCTTGAACCTAAATGCAAGCCGCCGAATAACGCCGCAGGAAGTTTTCCCCAAATCTACACCAGGACCGGGCACTAACTTATTGGCTACATTAGACCTGCACTATTTTCCAAGTGTTCGGGGGCCATATAACTACCAAACAGACGGCGGAAAAATTAATTCAAAAGGCAGTTTCATAAATCCTCGTGAAAACTGGGCTGGTATCATGCGCAGAACCAGTGGTAACACCGACTTTGAAGCCGCAAACTTTGAATTTATTGAATTTTGGCTCTTAGACCCCTTTGCCGAAGACTCCTCAAATACCGGTGGAAATATGCACCTTAATCTGGGAAAAATCAGCGAAGACGTGCTGCCAGATAACCGCCGGAGCTTTGAAAATGGCCTCCCAACCAATGAAAATGATGATAATAATAATTTAAACTTAACGACAACTCCTTGGGGGCGCGTTTCAGATGCTACTTTACCTATCCAATCTTTTGATAACAACCCAAGTGCACGAAAGTTTCAGGACGTTGGCTTAGACGGGCTTTCTTCAGAAAAAGAAAGAACATTTTTTCAGGACTATCTAAACAAAGCCTCAACTGTGGTTACGGATGCTGTGGGTATCGCTAAAATCAACAATGACCCAAGCTCTGATGACTTTGTGTTTTTTAGAGATGATGCAGCTTACCCCTCCGGCACAGATATTATTTCCCGCTATGTACACTACAACGGCACAGAAGGAAACTCACCCATAGCTAACCCGGGTGATAAATTTACCCGCTCGGCTACAACTACACCGGATGTAGAAGACCTAAACGCAGACGGAACGTTAAGTTCGGCAGAGCAATTTTATGATTACGAAATCAGTATCCGAAAAGAAGATTTGGTGGTCGGCAGAAACTATATTGTAAGTCAGGTAGATACCATCTTAAAGATGGAAAATAATACAGATAAACGGGTTAAATGGTATCAGTTTAGAGTGCCATTACGTTCCGGCATCCCGATAAATGGAATCCAGAACTTTAAAGCTATAGACTTTATCCGGCTATATCTAAATAACTTTGATAAAGAAACTATCATGCGGTTTGCTAAAGTTCAGTTGGTAGCTACCCAGTGGCGGCGTTATACCAACACCATTGGCCCGGAAGATGTAGTGTTTCCCCCTACAGATTCCGTTTCCGCTGACTTTAATATCGCTACGGTTAATATTGAAGAAAACTCCGGTAGAGTGCCGCTGGGTTATGTTATCCCGCCAAATATTATCCGCCAGCAACAGTATAACTCTCCGGTTCCCGGCATCCTTCAAAACGAACAATCGTTGGTAATGAGCGTTTGCGGCCTCCAAGATGGCTATGCAAACGCAGTTTTCAAAAATATCAACTTTGACTTGCGTAATTATAAACACCTCAAAATGTGGATACACGCAGAACCTAACTTGAATGGAAATTATCCCGCTAACTTTAACAAACGAGGCGATGTAACCTGCTTTATCCGCTTAGGAACAGATTATGTGAATAACTATTACGAATATGAAATTCCTCTAACTCCCTCAAATTTAAGTATTAACACTGCAGAAAATATTTGGTTAGAAGAAAATCAGCTAAATTTTGCACTGGAAGAATTAAATAGGGCGAAGCAAGAACGTAATATCCGAATGCTTTCATATAACGAACGTTATGTCTATGTGAATGAAAAAGGACATAAAATAACGGTGCTGGGAAACCCCCAGCTAAATAACGTTAAAACGATTTTGATAGGTATCCGAAATCCCAAGAATGACGGCCTACCGGTTTGTTTAGAAGCATGGATCAATGAATTGCGGGTTACGGACTTTGATGAGTTTCCCGGCTGGGCTGCAAATGCTCGACTAAACCTGAAATTAGCGGACTTAGCGCAGGTAACTGTCGCGGCTGCCAGAAGTACACCGGGATTTGGCGGCATCGAAAAAAGACTGAACGAACGAAGCCGCGAAAATATGACCCGCTATGACCTGACGGTGTCTTCTAACTTAGGAAAACTTCTCCCCAAAAAAATAGGACTTGAACTGCCTATCTATTATGCCGTTGGCGAACGTTGGACTGACCCCCAATATAACCCCTTAGACCCTGATATTAAGATGGTTACCCGCCTTGAAGCTGCCCGTGATGAACATGACAGAGATTCTACGCGCCGCGCCGCCCAAGACTACACCTCTAACCGCAGCTTCTCCCTAAATAACGCCCGAAAAATAAAAACAAACTCTAAGGCAAAACCTCACCTCTGGGACGTAGAAAACTTAGCACTAACACTAAGCTACAGCGAAATATTTTCTCATAATTCCACAACAGCTTATCGGCTAAATACCCAACACCTCGCTTCCATAGCCTATAACTACAGCTTTACACCCAAAAACTATCAGCCATTTAAAGGTAAAAAAGCAAAAACCAATCTAATTACAGCTTTTAACTTCTACCTCTTTCCCAAAACAATTTCGGTTAAATTAGATGGCAACCGGATGTTTGAGCAAAATCAGATGCGACCAACGGCTAACGGCATTATTATCACACCTACTTTTGTACAAAATTTTACCTTAAATAGAACTTATAGCCTCCGCTGGGATATTACAAAATCTCTGGGCTTCACCTTTAATGCTACCAATACCGGCCGTGTGGATGAACCACGTGGACTGATAAATTCTCCCGAAAAGAAAGATACTCTGTACCGAAATATATTGAGTTTTGGCCGAGATGAGGCTAATGGGAAGTACCGGCAAATCAATTTTGGGAGAACCTTAAACTACAATCAAACCATTCAGGCAACTTATCGTTTGCCTTTTGATAAAGTAAAACCACTAAACTGGATTTCCTCTAACGTTACCTATAATGCGGCATTTACGTGGCAAACAGCCGCATTGCAGAACCAAAACTTTGGAAATACTATTAGCAACTCCCGTGGCATACAAGCTACCGGGCAAATGAATTTTGCACAGTTTTACAAAAAGTTCAAAAAAGTTGAAGCATTTCTCAAGCCTACCCCTAAAAAAAATATTATCAGCAAAGCAGACTCAAGTAGAAAAGAGGGGGACGACACCTACATCGCATTGCGCGGGTTCGCCAAAGAAGTTGTCCGGCTGATTTTTAGCGTCCAATCAGCAGATTTATCCTATAACCGAACAGAAACCACTATTCTGCCGGGTTATTTGCCCCAAACGGATAACTTTGGCTTAGACTTCCGCTTTCGAGATTCGTTGGGTCTCAACCGACCCTTTACAATGGCTCCGGGAATTGGTTTTATCTTAGGCGACCAAAAAGACATTCGCCGAAAAGCCGCAGAAGCAGGCTGGATAACGCGAGATACCCTCCTAACCAGCAAATATACAACCACTTTCAATGAACAAATAACCGGACGGCTCTCTATGAATGTGTTCAAAGGGTTTAAAATAGATTTTAATGTAAATCGCTCTAACTCAAAAAATTATAGCGAACTCTTTGCTTGGGATAACGCAAAACAAGACTTTAATAGCTTTAACCAAGTAGCAACAGGTACTTTTTCAAGTTCTTTTTTAGCTATTGGGACTGCTTGGGAAAGCAACACCAATAATGAATCCAAAGCTTTTTTGGCATTTGCAGAAAATAGACGGGAGATTTCACGGCGTTTGGCACTTGCTAATCCTAACCAGCCATTGCTATCTTATACCGGAGAAACTAATCGCGGATATTTTAATGGCTACAATGCTACCTCCCAAGATGTGCTAATTCCTGCCTTTTTGGCGGCTTACGGCGGTAAAAAGGCAGGAAGTGTTTCATTATCACCGTTTTCTGGAATCCCGATGCCTAATTGGACAGTTACCTTTAATGGCCTAAACCTCTCGGAATCATTTAAGGATGTTTTTAGTGCAATTACGTTTACACATAGCTATCGCTCCACTTATTCTACAAACTTTATCTATAACTTACGTTCGAGAGCCAATTTAGGAGATAAATTTTCCCAACAAACTTATGTAGTGGACTCTGCCGGAAGGTCTATTACCGGTTCAACTGTGCAATTGGTTAATTTTGAGCCGATTTATAATATTCAAACGGTAACAATTTCAGAACAGTTTGCCCCAATTTTGGGGGTTAATCTTACCATGAAAAACGGAATCGGAGCTACGGTAGATTTAAAAAAAGACAGAAATCTAACTTTTAACGTAGGTGCTTTACAATTGGCTGAAACCAAAAATACAGAACTCACCTTGAATTTAAGTTGGCGAAAGGACAAATTTCTGTTTCCGATAAATTTATTCGGAAAAGAATTTGAGATTAAAAACGCCATAACTACTCGTTTTGAAGTAACCCTTCGTAATTCCAAGAATCAAAACCGCCGCTTAGACTCTACTGCTCCGCCGGATTTCACAGGCGGTAATTTTGGGCTAATTATCAAGCCATCAATAGATTATATGGTTAGTACACAACTGACAGTTCGGGTTTATTATGAATTTAACCGGAATAAACCGGTTATGTCAAATTCCTTTCCCACTACATTTTCAGCATTTGGGGTGCAAGTTCGCTTCACCATTCGCTAAAAACGAAAAATATTTATAGTCAAAAAATCACCAAATCTATTTTGTGAATCTTTTGTGCATAACCTTAGCATAGAGAAATGCAATTTTGTAATAACTATTTTTATTAAAAATGCTGTTAAAGTCGCTTGAAATTCAGGGATTTAAGAGTTTTAGCGATAAAACTAAACTATATTTTGATTCAGGAGTAACCGGAATAGTGGGGCCAAACGGGTGCGGAAAGTCCAACGTCATTGATGCTATCCGTTGGGTTCTTGGGGAGCAGAAAACCCGAAACCTACGTTCCGATAAAATGGAAAACGTTATTTTTAATGGTACCGAAAAGAGAAAACGCGCAAATATCTGCGAAGTCAGCATTACCTTTGAAAATAATCGCGGATTACTCCCGCCGGAATTTCCAACCGTTTGCATCACCCGAAGACTTTATCGAGACGGAGATGCCGAATATCTAATCAATAATGTTTCCTGCCGCTTAAAGGACATCCATGCGCTATTTTTAGACACCGGAATTGGCTCAGATTCTTATGCAATCATTGAGCTGAAAATGGTGGACGAACTCCTGAATGATAAAGAAAATTCACGTAGAAATCTCTTTGAAGAAGCAGCCGGAATTTCCAGATATAAATTACGCAAAAAGGAAACCCTTAGAAAGTTAGAGGACGTTCAAAACGACTTATTGCGCTTAGATGACATCATTTATGAAGTAGAAAAAAGCCTCAATACCCTAAGCAAGCAAGTAAAACGTGCCGAAAAATATCAGGAATTTCGCCAGCAATATAAACGGGCTTCGCTACAATTCACTTTTTTAAGTACAGAAACCCTGCGCTCAACAAGCCAAAAACTAACCCAAGAAGCCCAAAATTTAGAAGACCAAATTACCCAAACCAGAACATTAATCTCCACAAAAGAAGTACAACTAACTAATTTTCAACAACAAACATTAACTACCAGAGAAAATGCTGCCCATATTCAAGAGCAAATTACGGAGCTAATGGATGTTATTCGCCAGAAAGAATATGAAAAAAACCTGCGTACCGAAAAAGTTAAGCACTTAAACCAACGAGCAGCGGAAATTGAAACAAATTACCAAAAATATCAAGTTGAAATAGAAAATTTTTCTGCCCAAGAACTCACCTTGGAAACTACTATTGACTCTGCTAATGAACGTTATGACCAGCACGAATACTTGATTCAGGAACTCGAAGAGAGCATTTCTCAATTACAAGGCCATTCAAAAACAATCAAAATAAATTTAGATAACGCTTTATCCCAAAAAAGACACAGAGAGCAAGACCTCGCTAAGCAAAATCGAGAACTGGATATTTTAAAAACGACACTCCAAAGCCTTGAAAATGAGCTAAAACAAAAACAGCAGGACGTTAATTCCCGTCAGGAAACTACCGATGAAGTAGCCCAAAACATCGCCACTCTACAGCACGATATTGCTCAATTACAGCAGGAACTAAAAGACACACAAAATACCCAAAGCCAAATAGAAGAATCCATAAAAGAGCATAAGCAGCAGTTAGAAGTTTTGCAAGAAACTTTGCGAAACGCTACGCGAACCTTGGATGCTAAAAATAATGAACGAAAACTACTCAGCAGCTTAGTTAATAGCTTAGAAGGATTCCCCGAAAGTGTTCGATTTTTGAAAAAAAATAAGCACTGGACAGCAAATACTGTGTTGTTATCAGATATTTTTTCCTGTACAGAAGCCTACCGAACCGCCGTAGAACATTTTTTAGAACCCTATTTGAGCTATTTTGTGGTTCAAACACGACAAGAAGCCATTGAAGCCATTGCCTTGCTGGTACAGCAAGGCGTAGGTAGAGCACGCTTTTTTATCTTAGATGACATAAAAAAACTTGTTGATAATCAACAAAATATAAATGAATATTCTCTGTTAAACCAAATTCACTGTCAGCCGCAGTATCAACTATTGGCGCAGTTTCTATTTCAAAAAACTCAATTTCATGAACATATTTCGGATTGGTTAGCGATTTCTGCTACGGATAACATTTTACTGCATAATGGTCAAATCTGGCTTGGAAACGGACAATTAAGCGGCGGGAAAGCCGGACTTTTTGAAGGAAAAAGAATCGGAAGAGCCTTACAATTAGAGCAACTCGAGGCCGAAATAGCCGAAATAACCAACAAAAACCAAACCCTGCAAAACCAAATTAACCAAACCCAAACAAAACTTCAAGAGTCCATAACCCAAAAACCAACCCAGCAAATTGAAACCCTAAATAAGCAACTACAGCTAAAACAGCGAGATTTACACGTTTTACAAGCCCGCGAACATGATTTTCAAAAACTGATACAGCAAACAGAAACCCGCGCCCAAGAAACCCAACGTAAACTCGACCAAATCCAAAGCAAAATCACGACCATCGCCCCACAAATAGAAGAAGCATACAGCATCTTAGACACCTTAACCCAAGAATGCGAAAACCTTCAAAAAAACTTAGATGCTAAACAAACTAAGCTATCTTCTGAGCAGCAAAAACTGAATCACGCCCTCATCCAATTTGAACAAGTCAAAAGTATTATTCAAGCCTCAAAGCAAGAAATCCGCTTCATCAGAGAACAAAAAAATGTCCGAATCACCGCAATTAATCAATATCAAGCTGAAAAAGAGGAAATTACAAAAAACTTAAATACCCTGATACAAACACCGGAAATTCCAGATAATACGCTGCTAAATGCTTATGAAAATTTAAAAAAGGTAGAAACCCAAAAACAGGCACAGGAAGAACATTACCAAACTGCATTGCATACAGCCCAGATATTAGAAACCGAGATTCATAAAAAACGGAAACAAAAAGAAGACTTAGAGCTAAGTTTAAACCAAAATAAAGACAAACGCACTGAAGTTAGTTTGAAAATAAGTGCCCTCGAAGAACGGCTGCGCGTTGAATTTCAATTAGAATTTTCTCAACTAACAGAAGAATCCTTGTTTAAAAATGGGCGGCCAGCTCTTTCTATAGATGAACTGCAAGCAGAAATAACTTCATTACGCACCAAAATTGCCGAGTTCGGCGAAGTAAACCTAACAGCAATCGAAACCCACCGAGAAATAAAAGAACGTTATGACTTTATGCAGGCACAACGACAAGATTTACTATCCGCTGAAACTGACCTGAAAAACACCATTCAAGAAATTGATGAAACCGCCCAAACCCGATTCATGGAAGCCTTTCAAGCCATCCAAAAAAACTTTATCCAAGTATTTAGAAGCCTCTTTACCGAAAAGGATTCCTGCAATCTCGTGCTGCTAAACCCCAATGACCCATTAGAATCACCCATTGACATTTTGGCACAGCCTAAAGGAAAACGCCCCTTAACAATCAACCAACTTTCCGGCGGCGAAAAAACCTTAACGGCAATATCGTTATTATTCGCTATTTATCTACTCAAGCCGGCCCCGTTCTGTATCTTTGACGAAGTAGATGCCCCCTTAGATGATACCAATATTGATAAATTCAACCATATTATCAGAGATTTTTCAGGAAATTCCCAATTTATCATCGTTACACACAATAAACGCACCATGATGGCAACCAATACGATTTTTGGCGTTACGATGGAAGAAGCAGGCGTTTCCAAAGTACTTCCCGTAGATTTTGAAAAACTACAACTTGCAGAAGATAAATTTATGGGAATCAGTAGCTAATATCTTGATTACAAAGTAATGAACTAAAAGCAAGTCTATTTATGACGAGAGAGGCTGCTTTTTAACTAACTTTGCGTTCTGCTTTTAATATGTCAAATAGCGACAAAATCATACTTAGAACCATAGAGGAAGAAATGCGGACGGCTTACATTGATTACTCAATGTCAGTTATCGTATCCCGCGCATTACCGGATGTTCGAGACGGGTTAAAGCCCGTTCATCGGCGTGTGTTATACGGAATGTCCGAATTAGGTTTAGCCAGCAATCGTCCACACAAAAAATCAGCACGTATTGTCGGGGAAGTATTGGGAAAATATCACCCGCACGGAGACAGCGCAGTTTATGATACTATGGTGCGAATGGCACAAGAATGGTCGCTACGTTACCCATTGGTAGATGGGCAGGGTAACTTTGGCTCTATAGACGGAGATAGCCCCGCAGCTATGCGCTACACCGAAGCCAGATTGCGCAGGATAGCCGAAGAACTTCTGGAAGACATTAACAAAAATACCGTTGATTTCCGCCCAAACTTTGACGATTCCTTGACAGAACCGATAGTTCTTCCGGCCAGAGTCCCAAACCTACTAATAAATGGCAGCAGCGGTATTGCCGTAGGAATGGCTACCAATATGCCCCCTCATAACCTAAGAGAAGTCGTTCAGGGAATTATTGCTTATATAGATAACCGAGACATAACCATAGAAGAATTGATGAAATTCGTTAAAGCCCCTGATTTTCCAACAGGGGGCATTATCTATGGTTATGAAGGAGTGCGCCAAGCTTTTTTAACCGGAAGAGGAAAAGTTATCACACGCGCACGAGCCAACATCGAAACCCAAAAAAATGGCCGTGAACGTATCATTATCACTGAAATCCCATATCAAGTAAACAAAGCTTCTCTCGTAGAAAAAATTGCAGACCTCGTAGGCGATAAAAAAATAGAAGGTATCGCTGAAATCAGAGACGAATCTGATAGAGACGGATTACGGGTCGTGATTGACATTAAAAGAGACGGAAACCCGCAAGTAGTTCTTAATAATTTATACAAACAAACAGCTTTACAAACAACATTTGGCGTAAATAATATCGCGCTGGTCGCAAATCGCCCAATGGTTTTGAACCTAAAAGATCAAATTCATTACTTTGTAGAACACCGTCATGAGGTTATTGTCCGAAGAACCACCTACGATTTAGAGCAGGCCAGAGCCAGAGCACATATTTTGGAAGGGCTAATTATCGCCTTAGATAACTTAGATGCCGTAATTCGCTTGATTCGCGAAGCCAGAACTCCCGAAATCGCCAGAGAAGGTTTGATAACGAACTTCTCGCTGTCCGAAATCCAAGCAAAAGCTATTTTGGATATGCGCTTACAGAGACTTACCGGCCTCGAAATGGATAAAATACGAGCAGAATACCAAGAAGTAATGCGCCTCATCGCATACTATATGGAGGTTCTGGCAAATGAGCCACTGCGTATGAAAATTATCAAAGATGAATTAGCCGAAGTATCTCAAAAATATGGCGATGAAAGACGCACAGAGATAGTTTATTCTGCCGAAGATTTTCGCGTAGAAGACATGATAGCAGACGAAGACGTTGTAATCACCATTTCCCACCAAGGTTACATCAAACGGACGCCGGTAGCAAACTACCGTAAACAAGGGCGAGGCGGAACGGGTGCCGTAGGCGCAACGACCAAAGAAGAAGACTTCTTGGAACACCTATTTATTGCAAGCACCCACCACTATATGCTGTTCTTCACCGAAAAAGGAAACTGCTTCTGGCTAAAAGTATTTGAGATACCCGAAAGCGGCAAAACAACCAAAGGAAGACCCATACAAAACCTGATTTCGATTGCTAAGGACGATAAAATAAAAGCATTTATTAATGTAAAATCGCTTGAAGATCCGGAGGAATTACAAAAATATTCCGTAGTGATGTGCACCAAAAGAGGAGTAATCAAAAAAAGCCCCTTAGAAGCTTATAGCAGACCACGATCTTCCGGCATTATCGCTATCAATATTAATGAAGGCGATGAATTAATAGAGGCAAAATTAACTGAGAATCAATCTTATATAATCTTAGCAAGCCGAAATGGACGTGCTATTCGTTTTGAAGAAGACGCTGTTCGGGATATGGGCAGGCAGGCAACGGGTGTTCGGGGTATTACCTTAGATGAAAGCGACCCGAATGACGAAGTAATCGGAATGGTTGTGGTAAAACACAAGGACACAAATCTGCTGGTAGTCTCAGAAAAAGGCTATGGCAAAAAAAGCCACGTAGAAGAATACCGCATTACCAATAGAGGCGGAAAAGGCGTTATTACCATGAATATTAATGAAAAAACAGGGAAATTAATTGCTATCAAGGAAGTTACTGATGCTAATGACTTGATGATAATTACCCGTTCTGGGATAACTCTTAGAATAGCCGTAAAAGAAATCCGAGAAACCGGCCGAAATGCTATGGGAGTCCGCCTAATTCGCCTGAAAGATGATAGCGAAATAGCAGCCGTAGCTAAACTCGCTGAATCCAATGAAAATACAGACAAAGAAAATACTACCTTGTTTCAGGAAGACACAGAATAACTATTAGCAAACAAAATTTCATCCGAAAAAAGTAAATCTTGCTTACGGTATTTAAATCTTTATTTAACTTTGCGCACGCTTTAGCAAAAATAAAGACACTTTTAAAGTAAGTTATTAAAAATTAATTTATTAACAAATTCGAATAGACTACAGGTCCATGTCAAGTATTAAAGTTGGGATCAATGGTTTTGGGCGTATTGGTCGTTTAGCCTTACGGGCTTTGCTCAGTCAGTCAAACGTAGAAGTTTTGAAGATAAACGACTTAACAGATAATAAAACGTTAGCACACTTGTTTAAATACGATTCCGTTCACGGGCGTTTTAACGGTTCTGTAACATACGATGCAGAAACACTAACAATTGGCGGCAAAACAATTATCGCGAGTTCAGAGAAAGACCCAGCAAATTTAGGCTGGGGAGATTTAGGCGTTGATGTTGTAATAGAGTCAACAGGTAGATTTACGGATGCAGAAAAGGCAAAAGCCCATTTGAAAGCAGGTGCCAAGAAAGTAATCATATCTGCCCCTGCTACTGGCCCCGTAGATGCAACAATTGTTCTTGGGGTTAATGATAAAGACTTACTACCCTCGCACTCCATTATATCAAATGCTTCTTGTACCACAAACTGCCTTGCTCCAATGGCAAAAGTATTAGATGATGCATTTGGGATAGAGCGTGGTTATATGACCACAATTCATGCATATACCGCAGATCAGAATCTGCAAGATGCACCACATAAGGATTTGCGTAGAGCACGGGCAGCAGCTTACAGCATTGTACCAACTTCTACCGGTGCAGCTAAGGCTGTGGGATTAGTGCTTCCGCAGTTAAATGGAAAACTTGACGGAGTAGCGATGCGCGTTCCTATACCGGACGGCTCTCTTACCGACCTTACCGTTCAACTGAAACGTGAAGTTACTGCTGCCGAAATTAACGCAGCAATGAAAGCTGCCGCAGAAGGTCCACTAAAAGGAATCTTAGAATATAACGAAGACCCAATAGTATCCATAGACATCGTAGGAAACCCACATTCCTGCATATTTGATTCAAAATCAACGCTTTCAATGGGGTCGTTGGTAAAAGTGGTAGGTTGGTATGATAACGAGTGGGGCTATTCCTGCCGCGTTGCAGACTTAGTAGAACGCATGGCTCGCTAGATTATGAAATTCATAGAACAAGGAGAATTTTCACGTCAAGTAGCGTTAGTTCGTGTTGATTTTAACGTACCGTTGAACGAAAAGTTTGAGATAACTGACGACAAGCGTATCCGTGAATCAATCCCCACCATTAAATACATTTTGGATGCCGGCGGTGCCGTTGTCTTGATGTCCCACCTCGGCAGACCTAAAAAAGGATATGAAGAAAAGTTCTCTCTAAAACACCTTTTGTCGCATCTTAGTAAATTGCTTTCTCGGGAAGTGCAGTTTGCACCGGATTGTTTAGGCCAAGAGACCAAAATAATGGCGGCAAAACTGCTTACAGGGCAAGTACTTTTGTTGGAAAACTTACGTTTCTATCCCGAAGAAGAAAAGGGAGACGTTGAGTTTGCTAAGAAGTTGGCAAGCTATGGCTCTATTTATGTAAACGATGCCTTTGGTACAGCACACCGTGCCCATGCCTCTACAACGATTATAGCCCAGTTTTTTGAAAAGAAATATGCAGGGCTGCTGATGGCTACTGAAATTAAAAATGCAGATAAAATCGTCAAAAAAATAAACCGCCCTTTTACCGCAATTATTGGAGGCGCAAAAGTCTCTGATAAAATCCACCTGATTGAAAACTTAATTGAAAAAGTGGATACCTTAATTATAGGCGGAGGGATGACTTATACATTTTTAAAAGCCAAAGGTAAAAATATCGGAAAATCTCTTTGTGAAGAAGACAAATTAGATATTGCTCGCAATATCATGAAAAAAGCAAAGGAAAAAGGTATTAACTTTATTCTTCCTGTAGATTCTATTGTAGCCGAATCATTTTCCAATGATACTATTTACAAAGCCGAAAGTAATGATTACTTACCCACAGGTTGGATGGGCTTAGATATAGGTCCGATTTCTATAGAAAATGCTCGCAAATACATCGTTCCTTCCAGAACCATCCTTTGGAATGGTCCAATGGGTGTGTTTGAGTTTGATAATTTTGCTAAGGGCACATACGATATTGCTAAGGCAGTTTCGGAGGCCACTTTTAAGGGAGCTTTTTCATTAGTTGGTGGAGGAGATTCTGCTGCAGCTTTGGAAAAAGCAAATCTCACAGAGCAAGTTACTTATATATCTACCGGTGGTGGTGCTTTGTTAGAGTATTTAGAGGGAAAAATACTGCCTGGAATAGCCGCGTTAGGAGATTAATCACTCAAAGATATTCCACCGGAATATCTTTGAGCAAACACAGTAGTTAATTGTGGTTCAGGAAAGTAGTGTTAGGTTAGATATGTTATGACGCATATATTTCGTATCTTTACAAAAAAACAATGATACGATACACGATTAAATTGACAAAGGAAGAAGTAGAGGAACTTCAGGCAATCATTAATAAAGGAAGCCATACTTCACAAACATTCCGTACTGCTTATATTCTGTTAAACTGCGATGAAGGCGAATATTCTGACAAAGTAACCAATGAACAGATTAGTAAAGTACTGAAAGTAGGGATGCGAACCATAGACAGAGTTAAGAAAAAATTTATTGAAGAGGGTTTCGAGCAAGTGCTGGAACGCAGACAGACAAGCCGAAAATATGAAATAAAGATAGACGGCGAGGTGGAAGCTAAATTGGTTGCACTATGCTGTAGCGAGCCACCCAAAGGATTTGCAAAATGGTCTTTGCGATTGTTAGCAGATAAGATGGTAGAGCTGAATTACGTGGACAGCATATCTTATGTTTCGGTTGGGAATGTTTTAAAAAAAATGAACTTAAGCCTTGGAAAGTAAAAGGTTGGGTAATTCCACCGGAAAAAAGTAGTGAGTTTGTAGCACATATGGAAAATGTATTGGATGTTTATAAAAGACCT
>JAIXKT010000012.1:0-11350 GCA_026932145.1 Bacteroidia bacterium | reverse complement strand
AGGCAAAAACTCAGAAGACTTTATCCGTTAATTTACGATTAACATAACAGTAGTTCTTATAATGCTCATCGGGTATTGAACCGTCTTTATTGTATAAAACGATACCTTTTGAATTTCGTAGATTTTCAATTTCAACTACCAACGAAAAAGTGTTTTATTCTATTGCTTTAAATGACGATAACACAATGCTCCCAAAGAACAACAGAATTAATTTCACACTTTTCACTTTTCACTTTTAATTTTTAATTTCAGAGAGTCTACCACATCATAAACCATCGGTACTAAATAAACCGTCAATGCCAATGAAGAAAGCAAACCTCCGATAATTACCCACGCCAAACCGTTTTTCCATTCGGCTGCTGTTCCGCTGGCTAAGGCGATGGGTAACATTCCGATTGCCATGGATAAAGTTGTCATCAAAATTGGTCGAATTCGTTCTTTTCCTGCTGTAACCAATGCTTCTTTGTAATGTTTGCCTTCTGCTTTCAGTTGGTTGGTAAAGTCCACAATTAAAATGGAATTTTTTGTTACTAATCCCATTAACATAATCAATCCAAGCAAAGCGAATAAACTTAAATTGCTCAACGATAAATTCAATGCTAAAAATGCCCCGATTGCTGCAACAGGAATGGCGAATAATGCCACAAACGGATAAATGTAACTGTCGTATAATGCCACCATAATTAAATAAATCAGTAAGAATGAAATCATCAATACCGAACCCAATGCCCCGAAACTATCGTTTTGTCGTTTGATGTCACTTCCCCAAGTCATTGAAATCCCGTCAGGTAATGGATTGTATTTGATGTAAGCCACTACTTCATCAGCAACTGTTCCCGACGGTCTTCCCAATGCATCGGCAGTTAATGTTACAGCCGGTTGGCGGTCTTTTCGCTCTAAAAGCGAGGGTGAATTATCTCGTTCAATAGTGGCAAATTGTGAAACTTCAATTGGAATGCCCATTAGATTTACAATTTTGAGTTGTTTTACATCGTCTTCATTTTTACGACTAAAATTATCCAACCAAATCCTTACAGGATATTCTGTTCCGTTTTCGGTTAAGGTAGCATCATCATTACCAGTAAAAGCAGTACGCAAATTCATTCCTACATAAGCAGTGTTTAAACCTAATCGTTGCATTTTATCTTTGTAGGGAATTACTTTTAATTCAGGACTTCCTGCTTCCACAGACAAACGAACATTATCTGCACCGGGAATTTTTTCAATAACTGATTTTAAATCATTGCCTGATTGCATTACCTGATTTAAGTTGCTTCCGCTTAATGTAATTTCTATTGGTGCAGAACGAGGAATTAAGCCTAAAGCCATCATTGAAAAATTGATGCCAGAATAATCTTTCTGTAAATCATCTCTCAATTTCCGCATGAATTGTTCTGTCGGAACTTTCTCAATTCCTGCCTCTCGTAATTCGTCATTTTTAATTTTTAATTGAATTGTAAATTCAGTTTTATTAGCAGAGCCAACTCCCAAACTCCCAATACCTGTACTTGGTCCACCTACATTGCTGAAAATAGTTGCAACTTCGGGTTGTTTCAAAATATAATTTTCAATTTTCTCGGAAATCAAATTATTTTTTTGAATGGAAGTGCTTTTATCAAACTCTAATACAAATCTAAATTTTCCTTGGTCGCCAGTTGAAATTAGTTCTTTTCCGATAATTCCCTGTTTCATCATTACTGCTGTTCCAACAAACAAAAGCAAAACAAATCCTGTGAAAATCAATTTGTGATTTAAAACCCAATTCAATGTTTTCCCGTACCAATTGATGAATTTATCCAACTGTTTTTCAAACCAAAGCAAGAAACGATTAAAGAAATTGCTTGGTTGTAAATCTTCTTTTTTTCCGATGCGTGAAGCCAACCAAGGTGTTAAAGTAAAACCTACCAATAAACTCGTAAGTGTTGAAGTGATAACCACAACAGAAAACTGTTTGAGCATATCGGCAACAAAAACCTGTAAAAATAAAATTGGCAAAAACACCACGACATCAACCAAGGTAATAGACAGTGCAGAAAATCCGATCTCCATTCGTCCGTCCATTGCTGCTGCTCCTTTTTCTTTGCCCATATCCAAATGGCGTTGGATGTTTTCTAAAACCACAGTTGCATCGTCCACCAAAATACCGATGATTAAAGACATAGCGAGTAAAGTCATCAAGTTTAAAGTATAACCCAACAACCACATTACAGCAAAGGCGGTAATTAAGGAAGTAGGAATGGCAACCAAAACAATCAGTGAATTTCTGAAACTTCGTAAGAAAAGTAACATTACCAAGGACACTAAAATCACGGCTAAAATCAAATCAAACACCACTGAATTAACAGCTGCAATGGTGTTGTCTGTGCTATCGTCCGTAATTACAAATTTCATATTGGTATTGGCATTTTGTTTTTCAATAGAATGAAATTTTTCTCTAATTAATTTTGACACATCAACGGCATTGGCATCTCCTTGTTTTTTTATCATTAAACCAATTCCTGCTTTTCCATTAAAACGACTAAAAGAGGTAATTTCTTTAATTCCGTCCGTTACTTCTGCTATATCTTTTACATACACTGGACTATTTTGAAAAGGCATTGTCACTTGTACATTTTGAATGTCATTTACGGAGTTGAATTTTCCTACCAAACGCACTGAATTATTTTCGGTATCGGTTTGTAATTTTCCCGCGGGTAAATCAATACCAGAACGGTTTACAGCTTCCACCACTTGAACCAAAGAAAGTTTGTAGAGTTTCAATTTCTCTTTATCTATTTTGATTTGAATTTCCCTTTCTTCTCCTCCCAAAATAGTTATTTCCGCAACGCCTTTTAGTTGTTGGACTTGTGGTAAATAATCGTCTTTCATTTTTTGATAAAACTCGGTAGGTTTCAAACTACTTGTCGCACTTACCGACATAATTGGTAAATCGTTTGGTGAAACCTTGCTCATTACAGGGCTTAAAATATCTTTGGGTAAATCTTTACGGATGTTATCAATGTAGCGTTGAGCATCCTGCATTGTTTTGTCCAAATCTGTTCCATATTTCAAGTTGGCAATGATGATAGAAGCATTTGGCAAAGACTTCGTAACCAAATAATCGACACCCTCCAAATTGGAAAGAGCATCTTCAATTTTTCGGGAAACAGAAGTTTCCACCTCGTTTGGCTCTGCACCGGGATAAACCGTTCTAATTACCACAACAGGCTGATTAAAATCGGGCATTAGTTCATAGCTCAAATTTTTGTAGCCGATAATTCCCAATAGGGCAAATACACTGAAAAGCACGATAATCAGCGATGGGCGTTTGATTGATATTTCTGTAATATTCATCTTTGCTGATTTTATTTTTGATTAATGTTAGCTCCGTCAAACAGATTGATAAAACCGTTTGTTACAATGATGTCGTTTTCATTTAATCCACTTGATACAATCGTTTTATTGCCAATATTTCTTGATGTCGTTATCGTTTGCAAAACAGCTTTTCCGCTTTTTATCAGATACACTTTTGTTTTTCCGTTTTCTTCAATAATAGCAGAAGACGGAATGAGAATGCCTTTTTCTTGTGTGCTTTCTCCAAAATTTACCTTACCAAACATTCCCGATTTTATAGTTAAGTTTTTTGTATTAGTAACCTGAAACTGCACAGGAAAACTATTGCCCATATTGGCTTTGCTTCCAATCATTGTTATTTTCCCAGAAAGAGAAATATCAGGATATACATCAGTTCTAATTTGATAAGTTTGATTGTTTTGGAACTGAGCTAAATTATTTTCAGAAACATTTACGGTAAAGCGTAAAGTGCTTATATCTGTAATTTGCAACAACGGAACTCCAGGTGCTGCAAATGCACCAACTTCACTTAATTTTGCTGTTACAACACCATTAAAAGGTGCTTTGATGGTGGTTTTATTGATTTGCTCCTGAATAGTCGCTTTTTGCACTTTTGCAGATTTTAAACCCAACTGTGCTTTGTCCAATTGTACACCTTGCACAGCATCTGCTTGTGTTAAAATCGTATAGCGTTTTACATCATCTTCCAATCCCTCAATCTGAACTTGAACCGTTTGTAGTTGCAGTTTCAATAATGAATTGTCTAACTGAATAAGTGTTTGTCCTTGCTGAACAATATCGCCTACATCTACTAAAATGGAGTTTATTTTTCCTTGTGTTTCTACACTAATTTTAGTTTCCTTGTTAGGTTCAAATGTGCCTGTAAAAGCATTTTCTTCACTTAAAGGTTTTAAACGAATGGTATCCACTTCAACCGAAATAGGTTTTTCTTTATCAAACTGATACACCTTTCCTTCGGTAGTTTTTTTGCTACTTACGAGTTTAAATACTACTAAACTCACAATAGCAGCACCAATGATTATCCATATTAACTTTTTCATTTCTATTATTTTTAATTCGTGTTTATTAATTTTTAATTGACTTAATTGACCCTGTTAGCTTTTTAATCTCCAAATCTGCCTTCAGATAATCCACAACAGCCGACAAGTAATTTTGCTGTGCTTCACGAAGTGCATTATCCGCTAACAAAACATCCGTCAATGTTGCCGTTCCTTGCTTTTGTTGCAACGCTGTTTTTTCATAAATATCTTTTGCCAAAATGATTTGATTTTCTGTATTGGTAATGGTAGATTGTGCCGTGTTTCGTCGTCGGGTTGCATTTTCAATTTCCATCGTATTCTTTTCAAAAATCAATTTGGATTGCAATTCATTGTTAGAAATATCTAATTTCTTTTGATTGATTTTTCTTTGAGTTACTGTTCCGTTGAATAAGGGATAACTCATCTGTATTCCTGCAAAACTTACCGGGTAGAATTTCAGAAAATCGTTTGGCGTTTTATCGTAACCAAAACCTGTTGTTCCGTAGGAAGCAATTAAATTCAACGAGGGCAGAAACCGTGATTTGTTCAGTGTACTTAATTCGCTATTTAAAAGTTTGTTTTGTGTTTGAATTATTTTCAAATCCAAAATGTTTACTGTATTGTTTTCTATTAAAGTATGCTGTTCAATTTCAGGAACAACGGTAATATTTTGTTCCAATGGAATGCCGATATTCAGCTTCAAAGCATTCAAAATTGAAATGTATTTATTGTACACATTTTCTCTTTGTGTAGCCAACTGTTCTGCTTGTAATTTAACCTTACTTACATCTGTTCCCTTTGCCAATAACTGCTCTTTCAACAGTTCCATATTCTTCAATAGTTTTTGTGTATTTATCAGATTACTTTCCAAAAAATCAATTTGATGTTTCAGAATTTGAGCATTGTAATACAGCGTAGTAATGTCGTATAAAACCTGTTCTTCCGATTTTTGAAATTGGAGTTGCGTTAATTCGCTGGCGATTTTTGTGTTGTCAATTGCTCCATACACTTGCGGATTATACAAGGGCATTGCTAATTGTACATTTGCATTAATGTTATGTGGCACGCCAAATTGCAAGTTTCTAAATTGTCCTTCTGGTACTTGCGGATTGAGTGCATTCATCGGCATTAACTGTGTTGGCAATTCCATAAAATATTTGTAATCGGCATTAGCTATAACTTTCGGAATAAGATTGGCTTGAGCTTCTTTTTTCCTTTGTTCACTAATAATGATATTATTTCTATTGATTTGCAGGGTTTTGTTGTAAACTTGTGCGGTATCAATACATTGTTTCAAGGTCCAGACTTCCTGTGCCTGACCAGTATTCCATCCGAAAATCATCAGTAGAATAAAAATAAGTTTGTGAGTATTCACTAACATAATAAGGTAAATTTTTTTAGTTTATTTTTTGATCATTTTTAATATTCCTTCCAAAACGGTTTTTCCATCTTTTACTAAGTTTGATTTATGTTTGGAAAGTTTCCATTTTAATACAGTCATTCTCATTCCTCCAATAATAATTGTAGTCAATGTAGAAGAACCAATTAATTTATTGTAAGCACCCGTTTTCTGACCTTCTTCAATATTTGTATTTACATATACTTGCATCATATCCATTATTTCGGAAACCTTGTTACTCAGGCTTTCATCAAAATGAAAAATACTTTCAGCAAAAATGACACTTACAATAGCTGGTTTATTGGTAAAGGTTTGCAATTGAGAATTGAAGATGGCTCTCAATTTATCTCCTGCTGTGTCCGTTGGTTTAAAAGAAATAGACTGAATACGAGTTTTCATTTCGGTTTTGAAATACTCCAACAAACTCAATAAGATTTCATTCTTGCTTTTGAAGTGGCGATACAAAGCAGATTCAGACAAACCTATGTCTTCAGCTAATGTTTTAATAGTCAAATTTTGAATTCCAAATTTTGAAATTCTATTTGTTGCAGCTTCCATTATCTCAATTTGTCTGTCTGTAAATTCTTGTTGCATACTTCTAATTTTAAATTTTGTTAGTTAGTATTCACTCGCAAAGATAGAGTGATTTTTTTAAACTTACAACCAAAATTATCAATCTATTCTGAAAAATACTTCGCTAACAATTTTAGGCCGTAATTTTATCGTAGTCGAGGAATAGCCTTTGCCTCGTCCTGAAATAGGCTTACACCCAAAAGTGTAAACCTATTTCAGGACAGAGACACAATTATCAATTATGAAAAAGATATATTGTACTTTTTAAACCATAATCCCAAAAAATATATCTTTGTGTACTTTTTGAACTGTATGATTATGAAGAAGTATGGAATAATAGCGGCACTTGTTTTTGCTGCGATGGGGGCATTGTGGGCTTTTCGCCCGGCACCTGCAAAATACGTTTATGCAAACGTTACTGTGGTAGAGTCAATTATACCCGGCGGATTAGGCCGCTCCCGAATGATGACTACAATGGATAACGGAAACACGGTAGAATCAGATATAGAGAATTTTTATAGTATGGTTGGTATCAACTTTGGGAATATCACTAAAAATGATAAAAAGATTGTTGAGAAAATCAATGCTATGGAGCAAGAGGGCTGGGAATTACATTATATAACCGCCGGAGTACAAAGCCCTGGGGGGAAAGATGCCTCAAATGGCATATTTCTAACCCGATATTTATTCAGAAAGGCACAATAACCGTTCTATACGGTTTATTCCGGCATGCAGATATAATATTTAACGACCTTTTTAGCTAATGCCTCGATATTAGATATATCTGAGGCAGTAGCGATATTGGTTAGGCTGCCGGACTTGGTGAGGATTAAGATAGGTTCTTCGTCAGAATTTAGGTATGCTAAATTAGAGGCTTCGCCGGCGAATACAAAAAAATCAGCAAGGTTAGGAGCTAAATTGTTTTTTTGAGCAAATTTTGCTTGAAGTCCAGCAATTTCGGTAGGCGTAATAGGATGATTCTGAAATCTAAGTTTCAGTAACCTCCTGTTTAAAAGACGATTAGCTAATTCACTTAGTATCCTGTCTGGATGGTGTTGCCATTGCTTTATGGCGTAAAGAATATCTTCATCATCTAAGGCAGTATAGTGTGCTAAAACCTCATCAGTTAGTTCAATTCGTTGATTTTGAGGAAGTAAAAAGAAAAAACTAAGGGACTCATTTGTCCATATCGGTTTGTTTTGGAGAAAGATTTCTTTAGCTCTGCGAACCATATTTACCAGCATTTTTTCAGACGCTAATACCGCTTTGTGCAAATATACTTGCCAATACATCAGCCTTCTGGCAATAATGAATTTTTCAACAGAATAAATTCCTTTTTCCTCCACTACAAGCTGTTCATTTACAACTGTTAATGTTTTGATAATTCTTTCTGTGCCCACAATTCCTTCGGAGACTCCCGTGAAGAAGCTATCCCGCATGAGATAATCCATTCTATCCATATCTAACTGGCTGGAAACCAATTGGTGCAAAAAGGGACGGGAATATTGTTTTGAAAAAATCTGTAGTGCTAACGTCAGCTCTTGGTTAAAATAGTGGTTATTTAGATTTTGGATAAGTGCTTTGGATAATTCTTCGTGGTGAAAATGTGGCAGCAGAACGCGCTCTAAGGCGTGAGAAAAAGGTGGATGCCCTAAGTCATGCAGCAGTATAGCTATCAAAGTTGCTTCAAACTCACTATCAGTCAGCTTGATACCTTTATTTCGAAGTGTTTCTAAGGCGGTGCGTGTCAAGTGCATTGCCCCTAAAACATGGTTAAAACGAGTATGAACTGCACCAGGGTAAACCCAAGAAGTAAATGCCAACTGACGTATCCGCCGAAGACGCTGCAAATAGGGGTGGTCTATCAGCGAAAGCAAAATAGGCTCGCCAACTTCTATAAAACCATGAACAGGATCATTAAAAATCTTGAGCTTCGCCATCCAAGACACATTAAGAATTAATTAGATAAATTTATTTAGGAGCTTTGTAAATCAACCAACCGCCTAATACAGCAAAAGTAATATTAGGAAGCCACACACTTAGCCAAAGTGGAAAAGAATCTGCTAAAATCAGCCTGCCGGAAAATAGTAGAAAAATATAGCAAAAACTTAATAATAAACCGATTCCAAGTTGTAATGCAATTCCGCCTCTGCGTTTTCGGGTAGATAACGCCACACCAATAACCGTTAAGATAGGAGCAGCACAAGGAAAGGCAAAACGCTCATACTTTTCCAAAATTAATGATTCTAAAAAATCCGAATCTCGTGATTTTTCACGGTTAATGTATTGAGCAAGTTGGTCTAAATCCAAACTCTTCGTTATATTCTCGCGCTGATAAATATCATCAGGGGTCAAATTTATATTAGTGTCTAAAGATGGATAGAACGTCAATTGTTCTTTTCCACCCTGAACTGACCTAACAGAAACTGACCCTAAATGCCAATGATTTCGGGTAGAATCCCATTGGATTTTTTCAGCACGCAGTATTTTTTTTACATCCTGACCTTCAATATATTCTGAACAAAACCAGACCCCCTCTTTGGTATATTGGTTGTATGAATACAAATACAAAAATAAATTATTACCAATCTTCTTATGAATATTTCGTTGGTCAAAGAGTCTGTAGTTTTTAACGTATCGGTATTCAAAATCAATTCTTTTAGTTGTAGATATAGGTACAACGTAGGCATTTAGAAAAAAAGAGCCGATTGCCAATACAGTGGCGACAGCTAAATAGGGCATTAACAGGCGATATAAACTGATACCTCCGGAAAGCATCGCAATGATTTCACTGCGTTGGGTTAAGTTTGCGGTAAAAAATATAACCGCCATAAAAACACAAATTGGGCTTAATAAATTGACTATAAATGGGATAAAATTCATATAATAGTCAAAAATGACGGCTTTTAGGGGAGCTTTTTTCTCGATAAAGTCGTCCACCTTCTCGGCAAAATCTATTACGAGCGTAACCAAAATCAAGATAAGTACCATAAACAAAAAAGTACTTATAAATTGCCTAACGATATATTTATCTATGATTTTCACGGTTTTTCCGCAATCAAAGGTTCAGAAGTAGGGAGCGTGGTAGTCAAAACTTACACGATTTATGAGGCAAAACTGCACATTTTTTTGTTGAACACCTAAAAAATTAATTGTTTTCTCATGGTAGCTCTAAGCCAGCTTCTAAGTCTAATCTTTACTATTCTCTACAAAGACTGTTTTTAAAAACTATTGATAATCAGACGATAACAGATATTTTTAAGTGGTTATAACGTTATAGTTTTAAGCTAAATAAGCAGTTATTAACATTATTTGTGTGTTTATGTACAAAAAAAGCATTCGGATTCGTTTATATGGATTGAAAAACTTGTACTTTTGTATTTTGGGAGAGGGTATTCTACAGTTTTCTACATTACAATTTTCTCTAAACACTATGAAGCGCACTTTTTGGCTGCTTGTGTCAATGTATTTATGCTCGGTTTCGCTAATAGCACAAACCACATCCGGTTCGGATACGATTACGGCAATCACAACGGCTGTTCCATTTCTTACGATTTGCCCGGACGCTAAAAGCGGCGCATTGAGCGAAGCAGGCGTAGCCATTGCCGATAACGCAAATGCTATCTATTGGAACCCGTCTATATTAGCTTTTTCACAAAAAAAGGCCGGCTTTGCTGTCAATTATACCCCTTGGCTACGCGCTTTAAACATTCCCGATATTAACCACGGTTTTATCCCCGGATACCTAAACTTAGGTGAAAAAGGCGGAGTTATCGGTGCCGCAATAACCTATTTTTCGTTGGGCGAAATCCAATTTACAAATGAGCAAGGCCAAAATATCGGTAGCTTTAACGCTAATGAATTTGCTTTTTCCCTCGCTTACTCCCATAAAATAACCGAACATTTAGCAGCCGGAACAGCATTACGCTACATACGCTCAAACCTTGCAGGCTCTATGGTAACTTCTATGGGATCTTTACAACCCGCCCAATCTATTGCCGGCGACATGAATGTGTTCTATACCAAAGACTTCCAAATAAAATCAGGTGGAAAAGCACTTCCCATGAACTTCCGCTTCGGAATGAACATTTCTAATATCGGTGCCAAAGTAACCTATTCAAATACAGCCAGAAAAGACTTTATCCCAACCAACCTAAAAATCGGCTACGCCTTAAAAGCAAATATTGACGAATACAACGCCTTTACATTTACTAATGATTTCAACAAATTATTAGTACCCTCCGCAGGTGGGCAAACCCAAGTACCTCTTATGACCGGTATTTTTAGCAGCTTTAGTGACAGAAAATTCTCCGAAGAAGTGAGCGAAATAAACGTTTCATTGGGTGCTGAGTATATGTATAACAACTTATTTGCGGTACGAGCCGGCTACTTTTATGAAGATCCATTAAAAGGTGGCCGAAAGTTTATCACATTAGGAGCCGGATTAAAATTCCGTGTATTTACCTTAGACTTTGCTTATCTGGCATCTCTGCTTCAAAATCACCCGCTACAAAATACCCTTCGCTTTTCATTAGCATTTGATTTTGAATAATCTAACTGACTTGTGCTTTTAAATCTCTAAAAGAAACAGAATCCAACTATCCGATAGTTTTGTATTACTATTTCTTTTTGACTTTCAAAAGCATAAAAGACAGGGTTTCAATTATTAATACCTTGGTGATTTTTAACCTAAACAGCTATTTATCAATAGATTAAGTGTTTATAAATTGGATAAGATATTGATTTTTAGTATATTTATCTGTGAAAACCTCAAACAAAAATCAATATTTGTCTGAGGTTAAAAGTAGCATAATATCGGTAATTTCACAAATGAATCTACTAATTGGTAGCTTTATTTTTTTCTTGGGATCTAATTTTGTCAAGTGTTTTGTTGGGCGACGTTATAGCCGGAACGGCGAGCGGTGCGAACCGCAGCCGGCGCAAAGCCCAAGCGTATCTTAGACAAAATTAGGTCAAGCGCTGCGTTGAGCGACATTTGTTTTGG
>JAIXKT010000011.1 GCA_026932145.1 Bacteroidia bacterium | reverse complement strand
CTATGTTTTCAACATTCATACAGCTAAATTAATGATATCCTTGCGTAACATCAGTAATTTTAAACTCGAGTTTGACCCAAAATATGGCTAATAAGTGGATTCATATACTTTCAAATCTATAGTCAAAAGCACTTGATGCGTACAAACCGAAGCTAAAAAAATAAGCCTAAGCCATGGTTGGAGTTATTGTTTATCATGTTTAATGATTTTAATTACCTGTTTTTTAGACAGTTTCTAAGGTGAGTAGGCTTAATAGCCGCTTAAATCTTTATCGAAGTATTGTTACAGGATACGTCTTTATTTTTCTAAGTTTAATATTAGGGTTTTAAAATCTTGCAGATTTGCACCTTAATTGAAATAGTACGTAATGAAGTCTTTTTTTTCATTAGTTAAGTTTTCTCATACCATATTTGCGCTTCCGTTTGCACTCGTGGGTGCGTCGCTTGGCTTTCAGCAACAGCATGATTTTCAGTGGAAAACTCTTTTTTGGATCTTAGGCTGTATGATTACGGCTCGTAATGCGGCAATGGCATTTAACCGTTATATTGATAGAAAATATGACACGGCGAATCCACGTACTTGGGTTCGGGAAATTCCGGCAGGGATTATTTCCCCAAAAGTTGCGCTCCTTTTTGTGGTCGTGAATAGTATTTTGTTCAGCTTTTTTTCATGGTGCATCAGCGAACTATGCTTTTATTTATCGCCGATTGCCTTAGCTGTTATTTTAGGATATTCATACACGAAACGAATTACGTGGCTTTGTCATTTTTTTTTAGGTATAGGACTGGGTTTAGCTCCCGTAGGGGCGTATGTAGCTGTGGTTGATTCCTTCTCGTGGATGATTGTTTTGCTTGGCTTTACGGTGATGCTATGGGTAAGCGGCTTTGATATCATTTATGCTTTACAAGATATTGGTTTTGATAAAGAACATAACCTAAATAGTATTCCGGCATATTTTGGGCTACAAAAAGCATTATTTATTTCGAGGGGGCTACACATAGGTTGTTTATTAGGTCTGATGATATTTACGTATCAGATTGAGGCCGGCTGGCTTTCATGGACAGCTACGGGGTTGTTTGCAATGCTTTTAGGATACCAACATCAGGTTGTTGGAAAAGGAGATTTATCCAGAGTTAATCTTGCTTTTTTTACCACAAATGGCATTGCATCCGTAGTTTTTGGGGGTCTAATCGTGTTAGATTTATTTACGTTTACGTAATGCAGTAAAAACCTTAGAACACCGATTTTGTGCTATTTCAAATCTCAAAATAGCCAACAGGATTGTGTCAGTTGATTTTGTCTATTCTAACTTGGTGGCGTCCGCCTTCAAACGGTGTGGTTAAGAATGTCTGGATAATATCAAAACTATCTTGTGGAGTTACAAAACGGGCGGGGAGGCACAGCACATTGGCATCATTATGTTTTCGGGCAAGTGCTGCAATGTTTTTTTCCCAACACAGTGCTGCTCGGATATGGGTATATCGGTTCGCTGTTATGCACACACCTTGCCCGCTACCACAAATCAAAATCCCTTTATATTCAGAATGTTCCTGAAGAAACTTTGCTACCGGATGCACAAAATCAGGATAATCTACGGAATTTTGATTGTGAGTTCCAAAATCACGTACTTCAATGCCGGCTTGCGTCAAATTAGCCTTGCAGGCTTCTTTTAGTTCAAAGCCGGCATGGTCAGCAGCTATAGCAACCAAATACATAGAGAAACTACAATCGGTTTTCTAATAACTTGAGTAAATAGCTCCCGTATCCACTTTTAACTAATGGCTGAGATATTTCAGCTAATTGTTGGTTGGTTATATATTTCATTCTCCAAGCTACTTCTTCTATACAACCGACTTTAAGTCCTTGTCTGGCTTCTATAATTTGCACAAAATTAGCAGCTTGTAATAGTGATTCATGGGTTCCGGTATCTAACCAAGCCGTGCCACGTTTTATGACCGTTACTTTCAGTTTTTTTCTTTCAAGATAAATTTTATTAACGTCTGTTATCTCTAATTCGCCTCTGGGAGAGGGTTTTAGGTTTCGGGCAATTTCTACGATGGAGTTATCATAAAAATAAATTCCGGGAACGGCAAAGGAAGAGCGTGGCTTAGTCGGCTTTTCTTCTATGGACAAAGCATTCCATTGTTCGTCAAACTCCACCACACCATAACGTTCTGGGTCATGGACATGATATGCAAACACGATTCCGCCGTCTGGATTGCTACAAGATTGAACGGTTTGGGAAAGACCTTCTCCGTAAAAAATATTATCGCCTAAAATCAAGCAAACTTTATCCTGCTGAATAAAATCCGCACCGATAATAAATGCTTGTGCAAGGCCATCCGGTGAAGGTTGCTCTGCATAGTGTAATGACAACCCCAACCTTTTTCCGTCTCCTAGCAATTGCTTAAAATGCGGTAAGTCATGCGGGGTAGAAATAATCAATATTTCCTGAATTCCGGCCAGCATGAGCGTAGAAAGCGGATAATAAATCATCGGTTTGTCATAGACAGGCATGAGCTGTTTGCTCATAACCAGCGTAAGTGGGTGCAGGCGAGTTCCTGAGCCTCCCGCTAAAATGATACCTTTCATATCGCAAAATTGCGCATTTTTTAGGTTATTTAGCTCCCTTAGCAGTTAATACCACCGAATTAACCGTAAATTCACTATTGTGGTTCTTTACTCCGTTAGCTTTAAACACCATTGTTTTTAAGTTAGTGCCATAACTAACTTGGGTTTCTATTCACTTTGGGCTTGGTGAATGTATAAACTACGGGAACTACAAACAGCGTTAAGATGAGTGAGAGAGCAATTCCGCCAACAATCACCAAGCCAAGCGGTTTTCGGCTGGTAGCAGCAGCTCCAAGTGAAATAGCTAAAGGCAAAGCACCAAAGGCAGTAGCCAAGCTGGTCATCAGAATCGGGCGCAAGCGGTGAACCGCCCCTCGTAATGCGGCTTTCTCGCGGCTAAGACCTAACTTAAACTCATTATTGGCAAACTCTACAATCATAATACCATTTTTAGTTACCAACCCAATCAGCAAAATCATACCAATTTGAGAGAACAAATTGATGGTTTGGTCAAAAGCCCACAACGTAACAAATGCACCCGTAAGAGCCAAAGGAACGGTAAGCAAAATAACAAATGGATCTATAAAACTCTCAAACTGAGCAGCTAACAATAAGTATGTTAGAATTAGAGCTAAGATAAATACAAAAAATACATTGGAGGAACTTTCAGAAAAGTCCCGCGAGGGGCCGGATAGAGACCGCTGAAAAGTTTCATCTAATAAAGAATCTGCAATTTGGTTCATCGCTTTAATACCGTCTCCAATTGTTTTTCCTTCGACCAAAGAAGCCGAAAAAGTGGCAGACTTATATCTATCATGGTGGAAAATGGTTGGGGGAGTGCTATTTTCTACCCAATTAGCTACACTCGCTATTGGAACCAACTTTCCGGTGCTACTTCGTACATTAATTTTTAGGAGGTCTTCCGGTTTCATACGGTTATTCATCGAAACTTGAATAATAACTGTATATTGATTTCCATTCATGGTAAAGTAAGCAGCCCGCCCGCCGCCAAAACCGGTCTGTAATGCTTCAAAAACGTCCGCAGTTTGAAGCCCTGACTCACGTACTTTATCTCTATCTACATAAATCTGAAGTTCAGGTTTATTAAACTTAAGATTTACATCCACATTTTGAAAAACTTTATTTTGTTTAGCAGCATCTAAAAATTTAGGTACTACTTCACGTAGTTTTTTAAAGTCAAAATTTTGAACTACAAATTGAACCGGTAGCGTTCCCCGTGAAGCCATTCCCACCGAAATCGTTTGCTCTTGAATAGCAAACACTTTTGCATCATAATATTGACCAAACATTTTGTTAATCTGCATAGCAACATCATTTTGAGAACGAGTTCTTTCGTTAGGCGGAACCAATGATAATCGCCCAAAAGAACTGTTCATTCCTGTTCCAAAAAAACTGGGAGTAGCATTAAACACAAACGTCCTTTCCGGTATTGAATCATAAAGGTAGTTACTGAGGGAGTTTGATAACTTTCGGGTATAGTCAAAGCCACTTCCTTCAGGTGTCGTGAGCATCAGACGAATGCTGCTTTTGTCTTCCATCGGAGCCAACTCCTCGCTAAGCGTTTGGTTTAGATGATAAATTGTTACAAAACTTGCCGCGATAATGATCCCGATAATCCAACGTGCTTGTAATGCTTTGCTTAATATAGACTCATAAGATTTCTCTAACCAAACAAAGAATGGTTCTGTTTTTAAATAAAACCAACTATGCTGTTCGTTGTTACGGTTTAGATAAACATTTAATACCGGAGTAATTGTTAATGACACAAAGGCCGAAATCAGAACTGAGCAGGCTATGACGACCCCAAATTCCCGAAATAAACTACCTACAAAACCCTGCAAGAATATAACCGGCAAAAAGACAACTGCTAAGGCTAACGAAGTGGCTATTACCACAAAGAAAATTTCATCACTGCCTTCCCGCGCTGCGTCCCGAATATTCATACCGGATTCTAATTTCCGGAAAATATTTTCTGTAACCACAATACCATCATCCACAACCAAACCTGTAGCTAAAACAATCCCCAACAACGTAAGTACATTAATGGAATAACCCATGAGATACAACACAAAAAAGGAGGCTACTAACGATATGGGAATATCTATCAGCGGGCGAATCGCTATCAGCCAATTTCTAAAAAATGCAAATACTACCAACACAACTAAGCTAAACGCAATTAGCAGGGTCTCAATAACTTCATGAATCGAATGACGGATGTTTTGGGTATTGTCAATAAGCAGTTCGATATGTATATCTTGCTTATTTTCAGCCTGTATTACTTTTAATCGTTTATAAAATTCATCTGCAATTTCGATATGATTTGCTCCCGGCTGGGGGATAATAGCGATTCCTAATCCGGGCATCCCGTTTAACAACCACGTAGATTCTTCTACCTCTGTGCCTAACTCTGCATAGCCAATGTCTCCTATGGTTACTGTTCCATTGGCATCTTTTCTGACAATCAGTTGGTTAAACTCTGCCGGACTTTCCATACGCCCTTGTGTATGGAGGCTTAATTCTGTTTGAGTACCGGTGATTTTTCCGGCAGGTAGCTCTATATTTTCGCGGTTAAGTGCAATTTTAACGTCCTGAAATGTTAGCTGATGAGCTTCTAAGCGAATGGGGTCAATCCATAGCCGCATAGCATAGCGTTTTTGCCCAAAAATATTGGCAGAACTCACACCATCAATGCTTTGGAGGCGCGGCACTAAGGAGTTTTCAGCATAATCTGAGAGTTCAAAAATACCTTTTGTCGGGCTTTGGATAGCTATCAGAATGATAAAGTCGCTATTAGCATCGGCTTTTGAAACAACTGGTGGAGCGTCTAAATCTTGTGGGAGATTACGCATAGCTTGGCTTACCTTATCCCGAACATCTGCCGCCGCAGCCTCCATCTCTACTCCAAGGTTAAACTCAACGGTAATAAGACTTGTGCCAACAGAACTGGTCGAGGTTATCGTTCTAACTCCCGGAATCCCGTTTATCTGCTTTTCAAGGGGTTCTGTAATCTGGTTTTCAATAATTTCTGCCGGAGCTCCAGTGTAAGCTGTGCGTACCGTAACGGTTGGCGGGTCAATGGCCGGATACTCCCGAACCGGCAAATATTGGTAAGCTACTATCCCAAATAGCAGCAAAACAATATTCATTACAATAGCTAAAACCGGGCGACTTAAGGATAAGGAAGGTAAACTCATAAAGAATTGCGAAATAAAAACAAATTTTGTAAATAAAGTAATTTAAACTTTTTTTACAAAATCAATAGTGCCCTAAATATTTTTTTAAAATCTTTGTATCTTATTGAAAATGAGCAAAATATAACTACTTTTAAAATGGGATGCTTGTTCTTTAAAACGAGTTGATTATCAATCGCTTAAGGCATTGTTTAGGACAGGATTGCTAAGCTATCTTTGTTCTTGGGCTTTTTTCATAACAAATCTTTATCTGCAAAAGAGAAATAAGATAAGCCTGCAATGATTATGTGGTCTAATAGACTGATTTCAAATAGATTGGATAGTTTCTTTAGTTTCTCGGTTATTTCTTTGTCTTGTGTGCTGGGATTTGGGTCTCCAGAGGGGTGATTATGGAGCAAAATAAGTGCTGAGGCGCGAAGTAATATAGCTTCTCGAATAATCAAACGTGGGTCAACGAGTATGGTGTGTAAGCCGCCAGTAGAATGACGTTTTTGCTTTAAAAGCCTGTTTTTTCGGTTTAGAAATAACACATGAAATTCTTCATGGGGTAAATCAACCAAACGAGGGCGCATAAACATTGCTACTTCCGAAGCACTTGTAAAGGTTATATTCTCCGGAGCCTGTATATTTTTTCTGCGCCCTAACTCAAAAACAGCTAATAATTGCAGGGCTTTGGCCTGACCAATACCGGGAATGGTAAGCAGCATTTCATATTCACACTGTGCCAACTGCAAAAGTCCTTGGGTCTGTTGCAGCAAATTGCGCCCTAAATCCACAGCAGATTGGTTCTTGGTCCCGTTACCAAATATTAAAGCCAGCAATTCAGAGTCTGTTAATGAGCCTACCCCCAATTTCAAACATTTCTCTCGTGGCCGATCTTCTACCAACCAGTCTTTTATCCGCGTGGGTTGTACCCAGTTCCTTTCCATAATTCTTGTATTTAAGGACAAAAATCAGGGAAATTTAGGCCGCATTTAGGGAAAGAAAACGAAGTGGGTAACAAGAACCTGCTCTTTAAAACCTGAAAAATAACTATTCAATTATTAATCAAGGCTTTAACCAATTTTTGTCTAATATTTTTTGGCAAGTATTTAAAACTACTTTGGGCGAAATAGTATGTATAGAAAAAGCAGACCGGTAGCGATATTTTTCCCATCGTTGGGTTTCCGTAAGTTTATCTTGGGTTAATTCTGGTGGGTAAATAGCTTCTAAGCAGGCATTTGTTTCGTCTGGATACGGGCAAAAACGACCATAATGTGTTCCGTTTAAGACTGCAACAACTGGTGTGTTTAAGGCTGTGGCAATATGAACAGAACTTGTGTCATTAGAAATCAGCAGTGCTGCATCGCGTAGTAGGGTCAAAAGTTGTGGGAGTGATGTTTGGCCGGTAAGGTCAATAGCCGGAACAGTTAAATGATTTAAAACAGCTTTTGAGTAGATTTCTTCGCCTGGCCCTCCGGCAATTACAATCGTTAGGCCAAACTGTTGGGCTATTTGCTGCGCAACCATAGCAAAGTTAACAGCTGACCAGCGTTTATACGACTGCCTCCCGGCAGGAAAAAGCACAAAATACGTTTTAGAAGGCGGCTTACCGATTACCTCCGCTACCGAATCCCAGATGATTTCCGGACGATTTATCGGTAGTTTTGCATGAACAACTTTATCTATCAACCATCGGTTCCTAAAAAAATCAAACCGGATATTATCAGGAGGTGAAATAAACTCTGTGTACCAAGTGCGCGAAATAGCATCTTGCCAGCTAAAATTACTGGATAAATCCCCATTTACCCCAATTCGCTTGGGGCTATTGGTATGATAAACAATATAATCATCTAAATAAAAAGAACGAGAATAGGTTAAGTTGATGGTAAGTTCTGGGTTATATTGACGGATCTGCCGGATAATTTCTTTTCGATATTCGAGATTTTGTTGCCACTTTGTTTTGTTTACCCATACGCAATCAGCAGCTAATTGGGCATCTAAGGCTTCCCACAATTGTTTCCAAGCAATATTACCGCAGAGTATCATTTTTTTCTCCGGCCAAATTTGGTGTAATAACGGTAAGAAGTTGCGCCACAAAATATAATCCCCAATTTCATCAAGCCGAATCCACAGATAAAACTTTTCATCCGGTTTTAAAAGTGGCTGTGCTGCTTCTTGAAACGAAAGAAGATACCGAAAATATGCTAAAATACTGCGTATTAATCGTTTCCAATAATAAATTTGGAAATATTTGGCAATCATAAAAGAAGTTAGAGCAGTGCTTGATGAAGCTCCTTTTCTTTTCCGGGTAATAAAATAAGCCAAATCATTCCTTCGGAGGCACTTTTAGCATATTTCAGTAGATTTTGAATACCCGTTTGGTCTGTTACAGTGCAGGTATGAATCTTTTTACCGAAGATAGAAAAACCTGTTAATGACCAATAGCCGATGTCGCGTATGAGGGTGAAGATGTCTTTGATTTCTGTGTCAGAATAGTATAAGCGGTTGGGAATTAGCCGTATCTGGAGAAGAGGTGTTTCTTGTTTAAGCCACGAAAAACCACTTTCTAAAACCGGTAGTAAAACATCAGGGTTGCTCACAATCAGCCATTTAGTGTGTAAAAAGTCCGGGCTTGCTTGTAATATCCAGTTAAAAGGCATAGAAACAACCGTTCCCAGCGGAACGTCCATAAATTCGTCAATCTCTTCATTGGTAATTCGGGCTGGTTCAAAACGAAGGTTGGGAAGGGAGCTAAATTGCTTGGATATAGTGTCAAAATAGGTTTGATTTCCTTCAATAGCCAATGTGGGAAGTTTTTCCGGCAAAAAAGGCAATAAAATCCCTGTTTCTGCACCGGCTATGACGGCGGAAGTTTCCCCAAAATAGGTAATTAACTGTTGATGAACGCGGCTTAAAAAGTCTGAAAACAGCGTTGAGGTAGCCACAAAATGTGGTAGAGTTTCTGCAAAGGGAACATGAATTTCTAATTGTCCAATTTTAGTGCTTACTAATGGATTTTCTGCGGCTAATAGTTTCAAATAAGCTGTTTGAAGTAGCTGTCGTTCCCAATTAGCACGGCCTTCTTTTCCGGCTAAATGCACTAAACGGTTATACAAAAGCTGGCGTATATTCATAATAGCTATTTCTTACCGTATTTCTTGAGCGTTTTTTCTTTCACCCATTCAACATGTTTTGGATGATTACAGTTTTTGCGCGGGTCTCCAGCGCAATTTAAGGTGAAACTTAGCAATAAACCACCACTGATTAATAAGTATTTACTAATTGATAAACAATTTGTTATAAAATATATTTGCTTAATAATTGGTTTCATCAGATACTTTAACGAAATTTTGTTTTCCAATAATTGCTTCTGCGCTATCTATAAATTGAACGAGGGTAGTGGGAACTTTGTAGCGGCAAACTATGGTTTTTGTCTTTTCATTTTGAGTAAAAGTGAGCGTTGTAGCAGGTATATCGCTTATGTTGGGGTCATCATAAGAATCTTTGTAGGATTCTAAAGTAGCTTCTTTAATGTATTTTAACAGCACTGCAAACTGATCTTCGGGCATTATTTTTTGCCAAGTACCGATATTTTCAGTAAAGCGTTTTCCGACCCAGCGTACCTCTCTTTTGGCATTCAGCCGCATTTGATAAATTGGGCAAGTTCCGTAACAACCGCTATGCTCTACTTGAAAAATAAAATCTGCGGGAACTCGTGTCTTTTTACTTAACCGATTACTCTGGCAGGCAAATAAAAATGATAAAATCCCTACTAAAATTACGATATATAAATACTTTGCTACATTCACAGAGCAAAGTTAGTAACTTTGCTGCTCATGAGGTTAAAAGAATTCTTAATCTCTATTTCGGTGTTTTTTGGCTGTTTTATTCAACTGAATACTACAGCGCAAATTATTGATACTATCTATGATACGTGGATAACCACCAACGATTCCCTCAATCAGCGTATCAAGATTGCAAGCGGAATAGATTTAGAAATATCAAACCCTAGCTTATACACTCGAAGGGGATATAAACTAAAATATGGCTGGCATAACTATTATCTACATATAATTACCGCCACAGACATCAAGGTAAACGGGTATCGCTTAGCAAATCGCGGCCAAAAAACCTACTTAGCAGTAGTTTCATTCAACAAAAAGAATCCAGAAGTTCCAATACCCTACAAAACGCATTGCTTATACCTAAAAGGGATGATTGATTATGCTGATAGCTTGGAAAAATACTACGTCCGTTCCTTTAAAGAAGCAGGCGAAAAATTAGACAGCCTAAAAGAATTAGAAACTAAATTTAAAGAGGAAGGGAATATTCCCAAAACCTTAACAGACCTCATTAATCAGGTAAAAATTTTTCAGCAAGAATGTAGTTGGTATAGCTACCTCTACTATGAATTTCAAATGGATAGAGATAATCCCAAAGATTTATTGATCTATTTCTTATCAAATTATTATCATAAAAGTTTGAAGTTCAATACTTTTTCGGATCCGCATGGTTTACCTGCTTTGCCTCCCAAAGATCCGCCGGATAAGATTCGTACTCCTTTTTGGGATAAAATTTTCAAGCTAATTTGCCCTCCGCCTCCCCCAATGGAGCCAACAGAACAAAAACACGGCGGATAAATAAAAGTTTAAAAGGCAGAAAAAGATTTTTACTAATTTCCTGAAAATCAATTCTGTGAAAAGCAAAAAAATTTAGCATACAATTTTTATTTAAACCTAATCTAAATTAATTTTGCGCCATGAAAATTACCAACACCGTTTTAGTAGGTTTATTTGCGCTTTCTATCATCATGAATATCGGGTTATTCATCAAAATAAATGATATTGAAAAAAAAGTAACCCAACCAGTAGATGGCGATAAAAAAGAACATTCAAAGGCAGAGAAAAAGGACGAAAAAGAAGATTATGACCTCATTATGGCTATGTCTTACAATCAGCGGTTTATCGAAAAGCTATATTTCGCAGGAAGCAATAAAAATTGGGAACTCGCAGATTTTTACTTAGAAGAATTAGCAGAAAAAGCAGAAGATATTGCCAAACACAACATTGTTGAAGATGAAATAAACATCAGCACCTTAATTAAGGAGGCTCTGTATTCTAAAATCGAAGCTGTTGATAATTCCATCAAAAAGCAAGATGCTAAATTATTTCAACAATCTTATTTAGCGTTAATTGATGGCTGCAATACCTGCCACGTTAATGCAAAACACGGTTTTATTCAGATACAAGTACCTACTGCTAATTCTTTTCCGAATCAGGTATTTACCCCCAAAAAATAATTAGGGGAGTAAATTACTAAGTTAGATTTTCAGTATTTGAGTGCTATTCAGCATTTTTTGAATGCTGAATAGGAGTCTTTAATCGTGGTTAGCGCCTTTCATTACTCGAAATATGTGCAGGATTTGGGGAAATACAGCATCTATACTTTCAGATGCGCCGCGGGTAGATCCTGGGAGCCCTAATACCAGTGTTTGGCCAATCAATCCCACAACGCTACGGGAGAGCATCGCATAGGGAGTTCTCGTTTGACCGTAGCTCCGAATAGCCTCTTCGATACCGGGAATTCTTTTTTGGATAAGCGGATCTAAGGCTTCCGGCGTTACATCGCGCGGAGATAACCCCGTTCCACCAGTAAGAATAACCAACTGTAAACCCTGATTACAATAGCTGCTTACCATCTCTTGAATATCCTTTTTCTCATCAGGAATAATCACATAATCAACCACTGTTACTTTAAATTGCTCTAATTTTTGAATAATCGCCTTGCCGGCTCTATCTTCTTTGGTTCCTTTTGAAATAGAATCTGAACAAACGATTACGGATGCCTTAATTCCCGAGACCTCCTTTTTAGCCCAATCGCTTTTTCCACCTTGCTTGTTAATTAGCTTAACTTGCTCAATAACAATGTTTTTGTCTATAGGTTTTAGCATATCATAAATCGTGAGTGCGACTACTGATGCGGCATACATAGCCTCTACCTCAACGCCGGTTTTGTAGATAGTTTGTACTTCTACTGATATTTTAATTTCAACAGGCGTGATTTCATAGGTGATTGAGGTTGCTTCTATGGGCATTGGGTGGCAGTCAGGGATTACATCACTCGTTTTCTTGGCTGCAAAAAGTCCGGCTACTTTAGCCATCTCTAAAACATCTCCTTTGGGAACTTTTTTTTCTACAATAGCGGTTATTGTTTCCGGTGAGCCTACTTTTACAACTGCCTGCGCTAAAGCAATGCGATAGGTTGGATTTTTGTGGGTGATATTAACCATTTTCTATGTAACTTATAAATTTGATATTGAACGAAAATATGGGATTTTCTTATCCGCGCAAAAAAAACAACTTCTACTCGCTAAAACAAGCGGTTTATTTCAAATCTAAGACTGCCTTTAGTGTCGGTATTTATTTAGCATAGTGAAGTGATTTAAAGTTGTGGTTCAGAAAGTATGATGAGGTTTTTGGCAATAAAGACTAACTTTATCGTCTATGCCAGAAGTCAAGCTAAGGGTTATTTACCCTCATTGCCAAAGCACAAAAATATCCATTAGGAGTGTCTCTGTTCTCTAAGAGGTTGTTTAAAATTTATTTTTTTATTCTTTAAGCATAATTCTAATCATAGCTAAGTGCACAAAGCTTGTACTGCATTCGGGGTGGAATTCATAGTCATTAACCAATCTTCGTTGAAAACCAAGCCATCCAAAAGTTCGTTCAACTATCCATCTCTTGGGTAAGACATTAAATCCACTAATTCCTGCCACTTTTTTTACAATTTCCAAAGTGTAATTCAAACTTTTTAAAATCCATTCAGCTAAGTTACCGGTATAACCTTGATCTGCCAATATTTTTGTCAATCTAGGGTACTTATATCTTAATTCTTCAAGAACATATTTAGCTCCTTCTCTGTCCTGAATATCAGCGTTATGAATCACAATAGCTATAATAAATCCGAATGTGTCAGTAATAATATGTCTTTTTCTTCCTTTAATTTTCTTGTTTCCGTCATAACCGTTTGATAACGAGAAAGAACAAGTTTTAACAGTTTGACTATCAATTAATCCAAGACTTGGTGAAACATGTTTTCCTTTTTCCTTTCTTAACTTATCACGCAAAAAATCATGTATTTCTTCAATAAGCCCTTCTGCTGTCCATTTTCTGAAATAATAATAAACGAGTTGCCACTTAGGGAAATCTTTAGGCAGCAATCTCCATTGAACACCAGTTTTGGTGATGTACAATAATGCGTCTACAATACATCTTAAAGGATGCTTTCTTTTCCTGTTATCATTTACTATTTTTTCAATAGCTTCGTACTGAATATCAGTTAGGTTGGTTGGGTAGGCTTTCATACTTGCTTAATTATCTGATTAATAATCAGCAATATACAAATAAATATGTATTTAACCATGTGATATTAAATAATTTAACAATTTTTACACCATTTTTAAACAACCTCTGAATCAAATTTTTTCCGCCAGGCTATAACTTTGAACTTAATATATATTTTTGGGGTTAAAGGTGTCAGCGTTTTTAAAAACTACTTAAAATAGCAGCCTAATGTGTTCGTTTCAAAATTTTACTGATTTGCTCAAGCATTTTGTTGAGTTTTCTTTTTGGGTAAAAACCTTTTTAGTTGTTATTATAGTTTATTAAAATTTCTGCTTCATGTTTCGTGGACCTACACCTGTTGTTACCAATATTCTGATTATCAATATTATTGTTTTTTTACTACAATTAATTTTTTCGGAAGTTGAGCCGTATTTAATTTTAGAGAAAGTTAATTGGGTAATCAAGCGGGACCCTGATTTGATGAAAACGCTTCCTGAGTTTAACTTTATTCAGTGGCTAACGTATGCGTTTATGCATGGAGGCTTTCTGCATATTTTATTTAATTCTATTGCTTTATACGGCTTAGGTTCTATGGTAGAGATGACCATTGGTTCGAGGCGTTTTATTGAGTTTTATTTAATTTGTGCTATTGGTGCTGGGATTGTTACTTCAATATTTGATCCCAATCCGTATCCGGTTTTAGGTGCTTCGGCAGCTATAGCGGGCGTTGCTATTGCTTTTGCTGTTTTGTATCCTAATAATGAGCTTATTTTATTTCCGATTCCGATACCAATTCGTGCAAAGTATCTGATTTGGGGATCATTTGTGATTTCGTTTGTGCTGGGAGTTGTGTTACCGCTGATAAATTCTGGCTATGGAGATGGTATTTCTCACTTTGGGCATTTTGCCGGTATGTTGGTAGCCGCTATCTATGTTGCTTACTTTCGTTATCTCAAAAGATAACGTCAATGAATCATTTGTCTCATAGCAATCTCTCTAAAAGTAAATTAAATTTTTTTAGGCAATTACAGCAAAAAAAATACCGGTTAGAGTATAAGCTGTTTTTAGCTTATGGGGAAAAATTGTGCCAGGAGGCGATTTTATCCGGTTTTCAAATTGAAGCGATAATAATACGCACTGATTATGTAGGGCAGGTTTCAATACCCATTGATGTACCTATTTATTCTGCTAATTTTGAGGACTTTGCGAAGCTAACAGACCAGCAAAATCCCGAAGGCTTACTTTCTGTCATTAAAATCCCGAATTGGCTTCCTATTGAAACCTTAGATTTTAACCGGCCAAGTATCTTTTTGTGGGACATTCAAGATCCCGGAAACTTGGGCACAATCATCAGAACAATGTACTGGTTTGGGGTAAAGCAGTTATTATTAACTCCGAGTTGTGCTGAACTAACAAACCCAAAAGTAGTTCGTGCCAGTATGGGCGGTATTTTTCATATTCAACCATTTTGGCCTGAAAACTCAAAGTCTTGGATTAACCAATATGCCGAACTCATTTATGCTGCTTCTGCCAACGGAAATTCTATTCAACAAATAAAGCCACGTAAAAATATATTATTACTGGGAAATGAATCGCACGGGATTCCACCAGAAATTATCCATAATAATTTGGTTGAAAAAGTTTCGATTCCCGGCTATGCCGGTGAATCCTTAAATGTTGGAGTAGCCGGAGGTATCTTGTTATTCTGGATGGCTGGTAATAGTTTATAGATAAGTTAGTTAAACAATTGTTTCATACACTCGTTTAAGTTTTTCAGGATAGCTTGTACTAAAATGCAGCCCTCTGCTTTCTTTTCGGATTTTAGCGCATTTTATGATTAAATAGGCGCAGGCTAAAATATTTCTGAGTTCACAAAGTTCCGGGCTAAGGCGGGTTCTTTGGTAAAATGCTTCTGTTTCGGCATAGAGATAGTTAATACGTCTTTCGGCACGCTCTAATCTAAGGTTAGAACGAACTATTCCTACATAGTTGCTCATAATTTGCTGCACTTCTTGGGTATTATGTGAAATCAGCACCCATTCTTCTGGGTTTTGAGTTCCTTTTTCGCTCCAGTTAGCTATTTCGGCTTGGAAATCAATATTTTCGATTCTTTGCGCAGCGTCTTGTGCGGCATTTTCGGCATAGACGATGGCCTCTAAGAGTGAATTTGATGCGAGTCTATTCGCGCCGTGCAGTCCAGTGCAGCTAACTTCGCCCACAGCATATAAATTTTGGATGGAAGTTCGTGCCCGCATATCCACATGAACGCCCCCGCACATATAATGAGCCGCCGGCACAACAGGTATCATATCTTCATTTAAGTTGATACCTTTTTCGGCGCATTTGTGGTAAATATTGGGAAATTCTTGCAATAAATCTTCTTTAGGAATGTGGCGGGCATCTAAAAACACATAGTTAGAACCGGATATTTTCATTTCATTATCAATTGCTCTGGCTACGATGTCTCTTGGAGCTAAGGAACCGCGCTCGTCATATTTGTACATAAACTCCGTTTTGTCATAAAAGCTGCGTAAAACGGCACCTTTTCCGCGCAAAGCTTCTGTGATTAAGAATGACGGGCTAACTCCCGGGTCGTATAATGCGGTGGGGTGAAATTGATAAAACTCCATATTGGCAATTCTGCCTTTGGCCCTTAATACCATTGCAACGCCATCTCCGGTAGCAACACTGGGGTTGGTTGTGCTGGCATATACATTACCTGCTCCGCCGGAGGCTAAAACGGTTATTTTGGCTAATATCTTCATGACTTTTCGTTTCCGAACGTCTAAGGCATAAATTCCAAAACAAGTGATGTTGGGATTCCCGCGATTTACATATTGCCCAAGGTGATGCTGTGTGAGTAAATCAACGGCAAATAACTGGTCTGTGATTTGGATATTCGGATGTTGGTCACAGGCTTGCAGTAAGGCACGTTGAATTTCACGCCCTGTGGCATCCGCAGAATGTAAAATCCGGTGTTCCGAATGCCCGCCTTCTTTGGCTAAACGCAAAATACCCTGATTATCTTTATCAAATTCAACCCCGAAGTTTATTAGCTCTCTAATTCTATTAGGGCCTTCCGAAACAACCATTCTAACCACTCCTTCGTTACACAAACCGTCCCCGGCAATCAATGTATCCTGAATATGCTTTTCAAAAGAATCTGTAGAAGCAAAGACTCCGGCAATGCCTCCTTGAGCATAATTTGTATTGGTTTCACTGGGAGATTGTTTGGTAATGACCAATACGCTTTGGCCGGCTCTTGCAACTTTTAAGGCAAAAAACAGCCCGGCAACTCCCGAACCGATGATTAAATAGTCCACTCGCTTTGTCATAGCTCAACTCATCCAATTTTAGGGGCAATTTACAAAAAGTCTATCTTACGAAAAAATAGCTTTTAACGAAAGTTTTACTCTAACAAGTTTAGGAGGGTTCTAAAAATTCTTTTTTTGAATTAATTTGAAACAAAACACAGAATCCCATTGCTAATTTTCTCAAACTAAAGCAAATATAACGTATTTTTCTAAAATTCTATATTTGGTTGTGGCTCAGAAAGTATGAAAGCTATGGTTTCGTTGGTGGATCATTGTTGCTATCAAAGCATCATCGTTTTCTTATTTTTTGGGAAAACAGGTAGCCTTCCAATAAATCTTCTATTTCTAACTTGTAATCAATCATTTATATTTGTTTTTTAGGTATTTTGTGCTTCGGCAATGAGGGTAAGTAAGCGTTAGTTTGGACTTCTGGCATAGACGAGAAAGTTAGTCCTTATTGTCAAAAATCTCATCATACTTTCTGAACTACAAGCAAAAATTAATCAAATAATGCCAATAAGTCTTCTTTGGTCAGGGATTTTGCGAAACTTTCTTCGGCAGTGATTAATTCATCATAAATATTTTTTTTTCGTTCTTGGATTTTTTGGATTTTTTCTTCGACAGAGTTTTGGGTTAGAAGCCGGTAGGCAAAAACGGTTGCTTGCTGGCCGATTCTGTGTGCACGGTCTATTGCTTGCCGTTCGGTAGCGGGATTCCACCAAGGATCCACAATAAAAACGGTATTAGCAGCCGTTAAGTTTAACCCAACACCACCGGCTTTTAGACTTAATAAGAAGATTTTAACACTTGAATCGTTTTGAAAACGGGCTACCTCATCTTGCCTATTTTGGGTTTGGCCCGTTAAATAAGAAAAACTCAACCCCTTTTGACGAAGGTCATTCGCTAAGAGGTCTAAAAAACGTACAAATTGAGAAAAAACCAAAACTTTTCCTTTTTCTGATATAAGTTCTTCGATACGAGATAGTAAAATTTCATATTTAGTAGCAGAGCCTCGATAATCCGGTATAATTAAACTTGGGTGCAGTGCTATTTGCCGTAACTTAATTAATGCAGCCCAGATAGAGGTTCGGCTGCTGGCATTTTCACCATCTAAGGTAATTTGTCCCCGAAATAATCGTTTGTGGTGGTCATACACAGCCTGTTGGTCTTCACCCATTTCACAATAAATAGTTTGTTCAATTTTGGCGGGAAGCTCGGTAGCTACTTGCTCCTTAGTTCTTCTGAGTAAGAAAGGATTTAACATACTTCGTAGCTTCGCAGAAGACTCAAGGTTTCCTTCTTTGTCTATTGGAACTACGTATCGGTTGTAAAAGAAAGACTGGCTTCCCAAAAAGCCGGGGTTTAAGAATTCTAATTGTGGCCACAAGTCAGCCGTTGTATTCTCTAAGGGTGTGCCGGTAAGCGATAATTTCATCCGCGCATTTAACCGCAAAATAGCCCGAGTAGTTTGGGAATCTTTATTTTTAATAACGTGGCTTTCATCTAAAATGATGTAATTAAAAACATATTGCTGAAGTACAGATTCATCTTGCCGGGCAATGCCATAGGTCGTCAAAATAACGTGAGAAGCAAGACATTGTGATAGTTGTGCAGCACGGTTACTGCCTCGATATTCTGATACTTTCAGGTGCGGTGCAAATCTTTTTAGTTCATTAGACCAATTGAATAGCAGTGAGTTTGGTAATATTACTAAGGCTGTGAAATGTGGGTTTAAGGAAACTTCATGGCATATTAAGGTGATGGTTTGTAGGGTTTTTCCAAGCCCCATATCATCAGCCAAAATCCCTCCCAACTGAAACCGATTTAAAAACCGCAGCCAATCGTAGCCGGCCTGCTGATACGGACGTAAAGTAGCTCGTAATTCATGAGGAGGCTCATAAGTCTGAATATGGCTAAACTCTTCTAACATAGCCCGAATTGCAGTATGCCCTTCTTGAATATACTGAGGCAGTGCTAAGCCTTGATAGGTTTTGAAACGCAACCCCTGTTCAGTTTTTTGGGCTATTTCCACAAAATGACGAAAATCCGTTACCCACGAAGTAGGAATGTGCATACTCGTCCCATCAGAAAATTCATATTCACGGCTTTGTTTCACCAAAGAAGGAATTAACTGATTGAATGTGATTTTTTTATTTCCTAAAGAAACTTCACCCCGAAACTCCCAATCTTCTTGAACCGGAACAATTTCCCAATGTAATTCAGGGTTTTCAAAGCTAAAATGTGGCTTCTCATAACATTGTACAATCTGGATTCCATCTTGGCGCATCGCGGCTATATGTTTGCAAAGCCAAGTAATTAAATCTGATTCAGGCAAAACGGTAAACAGAGAGTTAAACAAGTTAAATTCTGTTTGTAGTTTATGATACCATGATTTTAGAATTTCTTCTGCCGCTAAATCCCGAAAAACTTTTATGAAGTGATAGGCACCATTTTGAGATATTAACTCAATTTTATGCTTGAGACTATTAATGTCTAAGGCATATTCTTGGTAGTAAGCGCAGCATTTGATGGTATAAAGCCTTTGATTATCCCGTGAAAGTTCGATACACAGTTTGGGGTTTTCTCGAATTTCGACTACTTCATAGCCATAAAATTTTACAGAATCCGACTCAAGCAGTTTGCTGGCAAATTTGTGTAAAAATTCATATTCCTTATCAATCGGTATTTCTATAAATTTTTTCCTTGTAAATGGCTGTAAGTTAATATTTTCCGGAACATTTGGAATATGAAACAGCATTTTTTCACTAAGAACCCAGCAGGGATAGTTTAGTAAGATGTAGGTATTTTTCTGGTTAATTTCAATCGGTACTTGATTAACCCGAATTCTGGGAAAATAGTGCAGGTTTTGGGGATTTTTATAAATAGCAAACTGAATATCAGCAGGTTCTGAAATTAGCTTTATGGGTGTATCAGCAGGATAATAATCTTTTCCCATTAAGTATAGATTTTTTCCGGCTAATAGTTTTAGTATTTTAGTAATTCTAACCTGCAAATACTGCCGAACAATAGCTAAAACTGCCTTTTTGTTGGGATCTTTTAAGGATTTAAAAAAAGCATTGGGCGAAAGATACTTATTGGTATCGTGTTTTTGCTGAATTTTTTGAATCGTTAGCTCACTTGTTAATAAGCATAGTGCGTGATCATTTTGGTCAAGATAAGCAGCAAAATGATTAAAATTTTCCGGTAATAAATGCTGGTGATTGAGGGAAAGTTTACCGGAAGGCAAGGTTTTAACAATATGGGCTGAAACAAGCGGCCCCATAATGTCATGAATAGTAATAGAATATACCGAAACGTACGGTAAAACAGTATTGACAGGGTGGTTCATCTAAAAGTCAGCAAAATTAACTTTATACAGAATAGCGAACTCAAATATTGGCTGTGGTTCGAAAAGTATAATGAAGTTTTCTGCAATAAAGAGCAGCTTAACATTACAAGTTAGAAACGGAAGATTATTTACTTTTCCAAGAAAGAAGAGGACTATCTTATTTTTAGAAAACAATCTAAAGCACTACATAGAAGCTATAAAATACCTAATTTGTGGTATTGTTTAGAATCATTCTAATTAATAGTTTTGAACTCTAAACCAAGAAGATGGAAGTATTAGATATATCAAAAGCACAAGGCCACTGGGTGCTGGCTAAAATGGGAAAAAAAGTGCTGCGGCCGGGCGGCAAAGAATTAACCCATAAACTCATAAAAGCATTAGCGATAACACCTGAAGACGACGTAGTTGAGTTAGCCCCCGGCTTAGGATACACAGCCTCATTAGCACTTCAGCATAAACCTAAAACATACACAGGAATTGATGCTAACCCTGATGCAATTAAACAGTTACGAAAAACGATTAACGGAAATAATCAACGTATCATTGAAGGAAATGCTGCTCAAACAGCCCTCAAAGAAGAAAGCGTAACCAAAGTCTATGGTGAAGCTATGCTAACTATGCACGCTGACCACCGCAAAACAGAAATTATTCAAGAAGCACATCGTATCCTAAAAAAGGGCGGCCTATATGCTATCCATGAATTAGGGCTTACCCCAGATTCTATTGACAAAAACCTCAAAGACCAGATACAAAAAGACCTCTCTTTAAGTATAAAAGTAAACGCCCGGCCGCTTACCCAAAATGAATGGTCGCAACTTCTTGAAAGAGAAGGATTTAAAATAAAATTTATAGCTACTAACCCTATGTATTTGCTGGAAACTTCCAGAATTATAGCAGATGAAGGCTTTTTCAGAGCACTAAAAATCGGATTTAATATACTTGCTAATAAACCAGCAAGAAAGCGGGTATTAGAAATGCATCATGTTTTTAAAACGCACGCAAAACACATGAATGCCATTGTTATTGTAGCAGAAAAACAATAATCAGGATAATTTTCATGGGACTATTGCCCAAAAAGCTACTATAAGGGAGATTTCTCCGAAAAAATCCCCCTTCATTATATTTCTCCACAAATTTAGGAATCCTAAACTTGTGGAGAAATTACTTTTTCGGCATTTCTAATAGCTACTGCCTGCGCAACGGCTGCACTCAGCCGGCGAAAGACCAATCCGGCAGGCGAACTTGCATCTAATACAATCGGTATTCCTTCATCACCATCTGCCTGAACTGCTTCTTCAATAGGAACTTGCGCCAATATAGGAATGTTAAACTCTTGTGATAATTGGTTTCCACCTCCTTGCCCAAAAATAAAATAACGCTTATTCGGGTCTTCCGGCGGAATAAAATAGCTCATATTCTCTACGATTCCCAACACCGGTACGTTAATTTGGGGTGCAACAAACATCGCCAGCCCCTTTCGAGCATCTGCAACGGCCACTTTCTGAGGGGTAGTTACGATAACAGCACCCGTCAAAGATAATTGTTGAGCTAAGGTTAGCTGAATATCACCTGTTCCGGGAGGTAAATCTAAAATCATATAGTCTAACTCTCCCCACAAAGTATCCCCGATAAGTTGCCGCAAAGCATTGGAAGCCATCGGGCCACGCCATACAACGGCCTGGTCTGCGGGGATTAGATTTCCCAAAGATAATGTCTTGATTCCCAAACGCTCTATCGGCAGGATTTTATTTTGCCCATTAACGACTTCTATTGCCGGCTTTAAATGCTGGGTACTTAATAAGATAGGAACACTTGGGCCATAAATGTCGGCATCTAATAAGCCCACCGAGGCTCCGTCGCGGGCTAAACCAATAGCAAGATTTACGGCTACCGTTGATTTCCCAACACCTCCTTTGCCGGAGGCTACCGCAATGATATTTTTTACACCGGCCAGCATTGCACTTCCATCACGTGTAGAGGTAACCTTAGAGGTCATCTCAATTTCGATTTCTGCATCCGGAGAAACCAATGTTTTGATAGCATTAAGACAATTATTATGGATAAGTTCTTTCAGTGGGCAAGCGGGGGTTGTTAGCACCACCGAAAACTTAATTCGGTTATTTTCAATCGTTAAATTTTGAACCATCCCTAAGGTTACTAAATCTCTTTTTAGGTCAGGGTCATCAACTGTGCGCAGTGCTTTCAGCACCTGCTCTTGTGTAATCATAGTAATAAAACTGTTTTTTAGAATGAACAATTCGCAAAGTTGCGAAGTTCTATATTACAATTTTTTTTTTTGTAAAATAGACTTTATATTAAAAGAGCCTGTTGCACGACAAAAAGAATAAAAATATTTAACTATTTGATTTTGAATTAATTAACTAATTTATTATTTTTGTGGTGTGATAAAGCACGCCCAAATACAGATGAGTTTTAGCCAGCCCTACGTTTCTAAACGCAGTTCTAAAAACGCGTTTCTAAAGCAAATAAATGAGGTAATTGATTGGGAATCAATCGTAAAAATACTTCAAAAACACTACCCAAAAGGGCTTAGACCGGACGGCAGACCCGCCTACAACCCCATTATTCTTTTCAAAATGCTACTGCTCGGCGTTTGGTATAAAAGCCTGAGCGACAGAGACATAGAAGACAGGACCAACACCGATTTAAGCTGGATGACCTTCGTTGGGCTGAGTCTTGAAGACGAAGTACCCGACCACAGCACCCTGTGCCGCTTCCGCAACGAACTGGCAGGAAGCAATGCCTACGACTTGCTGTTGCAAGAACTTAACCAACAGCTTGATAAACATGCTATTACGGTAAAATCCGGCTGCATAATAGATGCCTCCATTACCGACAGCCCCCGCAAACCCACCGGAAAACCCACCTACGAAATTGCCGAAGACAGAAAAGAAAACGAACAAACGGAAGAAGCTATACAAACACAAACGGCTGAATTAAAGCTTGTTAAAGTAAATCAACCTGGCGTGGACGACGAAGCCCGCTGGCTCAAAAAAGGCAAAGAAACCCGCTTTGGCTACAAAAAACACGTTATTACCGACGGCAACGGATTGGTCCTTGCCCTGGAGACCACACCCGCCAACGTCCATGACCATAACCACTTTAACACATTGATAACCAAGGCACAAGTTCCCCCAAAAGTCGCCATCTATGCCGACAAAGCCTACAAATCCAAAGCCCATACCACCTACCTCAAAGCGAAGGGACTTAAAGATAGAGTGTGTTATAAAGCAGTGAAAAACAAACCCTTAACAAAATTACAACTCAAATTCAACCAACTCTGCGGCAAACACCGCTACAAAATAGAGCGCACCTTTGCCGGCACCAAAAGCTGGTTCGGCGGCGGCACCGCCCGCTATGTGGGCATCGCCAAAACCCACGCCCAGCACGCCCTGGAAGCAATTGCATACAACCTGTATAGGTTACCTAAGCTATTAGTAAACAATATGTTAACACCAAAAACGGCACCACCTCAAATGCAGCTATTTTAAGCCTGTAGGCCCAAAATACGCCCAATTGGTAAAAATGAGGCGAAAAAGGGGCAAAAACATAAAAAATGAAACCCCACACCCACAAAAAAAGACGTAAATTGTAAAAAAACTCCCCATAAACTCCCCAAAAAATCAAAATTTATTTTGAACGGGAGAAAATCTGAGCTTTTTTAAAAATTTAGAGGTTATGCAACACGCTCAACGAGTCTTCCCAAAATATAATTGACCTATCAAACCAGCAAAGTGGAATTTATACCGTAAAGATGGAGTTAAACGGCAAAACCTACAGTCTAAAATTAGTAAAACAATAATTTCCTTGTCTATCACAAATCCACTACGGAGATGATTTCTTTGTAGTGGATTTTTAGTTTTTGTGTATTAGGTTCATTTTTTAGTAACGATTTTGGTAACGGTATAAAGTAGTGAGAATAAGCAGGAAATTATCCATACATTGCATACACGACAAAAGGTTTTTAGTTTAGCAGAATGAAAAACAGACTTTGTGTGATTATCAGCGGTGGGGGAACGGGAGGGCATATTTTCCCTGCTTTAGCTATTGGGGAATGGATTACAGTACGTTGGCCGGAGGTTTATGTGCACTACGTGGGTGCGCAAGGAGGTATGGAGATGCAGAAAATCCCTGAAAATGGCTTTTCTATAAGCGGCTTATGGGTATCCGGGTTTCAACGCGGCCTCTCGTGGCGGGCTTTGAAAAGAAACCTATCGTTACCATTTAAAATCATAACAGCTTGCTGGCAAGCCTTTCAAATACTAAGAACAAACAGCCCCAAACTGGTAATCGGTGTGGGGGGCTATGCCAGTTTGCCAACCGTTTTTATTGCCCAATTACTTGGGATTCCCACCATTTTGGCAGAACAAAACGCCTTTCCGGGTTTAGCCAACCGCTTATTAGCCAAACGAGCACAAGCTATTTGGTTAGGTAATGAATTTGCCACACGATTTTTCGTCCCTCAAAATAAAGCTGTTTATTATGTCGGAAATCCCGTACGTACCGGTATGGCATCTATTTCCCACGAAGAGGCTTGCGCCTCTTTTGCATTGAATCCAGAAAAACCTACCGTTTTTATTTTTGGGGGAAGCCTTGGTGCCGGAACTTTTAACAAAACTTTATTAACCCAATACCTAATACTCTTGAACAATGGTATTCAAATTATTTGGCAAACCGGAGGCACTAATTATGAGGCTATTATTAAGGAAGTAACTCCGCAAAAAGGGCTTGTGATTTTGCCCTTTATCAAAAACATGGCTGCTGCCTATTCGGCAGCTACACTCGTGGTTGCAAGAGCCGGGGCCATGACCCTTACAGAACTCATCACATTACAGCAACCAGCTATTTTAGTTCCCTCTCCCAATGTAACCGACAACCACCAAACTCATAATGCTAAGTCTATTACAGAAAAAGGTGCCGGATGGCTAATTACGGATTCTAATGCCCCCGAAAAATTAATTCCTACTATCTTAAAAATATTCACTGAACCCGAACAAATAACCAAAGCAAAAGAACAATTGAAATTAATAAAACTTCCAGATACTCAACAAATCATCTTGAAACAGATAGAACCTTACCTTTTTTCCAAAACAAAATAGTAGGCACAAAATCATACATCCCTCATTGTTAGCAGTAATCGAAGTTGAATTATAGGTCATCCAGATCTTCTTCCGGGTCATCATCTTGAAAAGTGGCTTCATCAACATCGGAGGAGTCTATATCAATGTCTAAAACATCATCGTCGTCCACGGAATAGTTTTTGTCGTCATCTTTTTCGTTTGTGCTTTTGTCATCATCATCTAAATCGCTATCATCATCGTCATCATCAACAACTGTTTTTTGGGTTTGTTGATTGGGTTTTGTGGTTGTAGCGGTGGTATTGGGTTTGTTGGTGGTGCTTGGGTTTGTGGTTGTAGCGGTGGTATTGGGTTTGTTGGTGGTGCTTGGGTTTGTGGTTGTTGCGGTAGTGTTGGGCTTGTTGGTAGTGCTTGGGTTTGTGGTTGTTGCGGTAGTGTTGGGTTTGTTGGTGGTGCTTGGGTTTGTGGTTGTAGCGGTGGTGTTGGGTTTGTTGGTGGTGCTTGGGTTTGTGGTTGTTGCGGTAGTGTTGGGTTTGTTGGTGGTGCTTGGGTTTGTGGTTGTAGCGGTGGTGTTGGGTTTGTTGGTGGTGCTTGGGTTTGTGGTTGTTGCGGTAGTGTTGGGTTTGTTGGTAGTGCTTGGGTTTGTGGTTGTAGCGGTGGTATTGGGTTTGTTGGTGGTGGTATTGGGTTTGTTGGAAGCCGTGTTATTTTGTTTTAGTTTACCGCGTTCAACGAGGATTTTTTTCTGGCGTTCGATTAATGCAGCAATTGTTGGGTGGTTTTGGCTGGTTATGTATAATCGCATAGAGGCGATTGGTTTCGCTAATTGGCGAGGGTTAAATACCGCTACACGATAAATTCCCTCTTTTTTAAAGAAAATCTTACCGTAAGCACTATACCCATTTTTGCCTTTTTTCATATAGTATTTTAGCGTAGCTCCACTGACAGATTTTACAACCATAAATAAGGTGTCAATCAGCAGTGGCTTACTGTTCCGGTATTCAATAAATACTCGCGTTTGTGGCGGAACTAATTTAAATACGGAATCCGGCGACATCACAAAACCGGTATTTTTGGCCACTTCCGGCCCTATGTACAACTTGCCGGCAAGTTGCGCAAATACGGCTGTTGTTAACGCACACCAGCATAAACAAAACGAAAGAACCCTACTAAGCATTTGTGATTTTTTTAAAATAGAAACCCAGTCTAATTTTGCACAAAGTTATCAAAAAATAGACCATCTTGAACGACTTAAATCGCTAAAAAGCACGTTTTATGCACAAAAAAACATAGTTTAGCTAACTAAGCTAAAAGCTTTGTTTAAAATATCCTTAATCTTCGCAGAAAGTCATTCTAATAACAAATCTTAGTTCAAGAACTTTTTAGAGCCTGAACCTGAGAAACTATCAATTGGGCAATCCCTATAAAAATAAGCGCAGAAATACCAAATAATGATTCATTCGTAAATGTAAGCATATCAAGTGGTAGATATTCTAATGAAGCAAGTCCCTGAATTAACAAAACGAGTTCATTCAAAAGAACGCCAGTAATTACCACAAAGACACCGATTCTGAAGATATGATTATTCTCTAAAAGTTTGTTCTTTAGGCATAAATACAGCAAAAACATCGAAGTCATAGCCAAAAGTGCTAAGTGCAAATAAGCAATAATAATTGGCCGAAACCCAAAAGCTAATTTGCTGATTTCCGGTACTATCGAAATAAATTGTAGCAAAAACTTTGTGGTAGATGCCAGTAAAGCAACAATTAACAGTAGTTTATGGGGTTCAAAGATATTCTGAAAAATATGTAACTTAACATCAACCAGCTTCTTAGAAAAAACTCCCCAGGCATAAACCTGTACTACTGCTCCTGCTGCCACTATGCAATAAATCCAAAGCGGCAAGTTTGCCCACAAAAGAGATAAACCATAAGTAGGTATGCAAGCTGCTGCTAATAAGTAAAAAACCTTTTTAGGTAACTGAAAACCGTAGGTTTTTTCTAAATAATAGATAAACAGCCCCAAAAAAGCAAAGAAAAACCAACCGTTATACTGAAAATGTAAATACCAATAAATGGAGGCTAAAAAAGTATCCTGCACAATTTGCTTCGTAGCCATCATGTGAATCAACTTTGCCGTCCCAAAAATAGATAAAAAATTAAAAAATAAGGCAGCAATAAACCATAAATGCTTGTTTACTAAATCATTATTTATTAAATCTTTGATGAATAAATAAGTAAAGAAAAGCAATGTTAGGATGGAAAGTGTTGAGAATGTAATCGAAAAAAGCCCATAACCTTGAATCGTAAAGAAGACTAACATCCCATAAGAAACAACTAAATTGGCACCAAAAATCCGCTGATACTGAATTAATTTAGCGTTAGTTAGGTATTCTCGAATACTATAAACCATCAATATCATCAGCGTTTGGGTAACCCAACCGGCGAAGGCAAAATGTGAATGAGCGTGCAGTAAGTATTTTTGGTAAAAAAAAGGAAATTCAAAACCAATTTTATAGCGCATGAGCGTGCCCACTGCTGAAACTACCCAAAAACTTAAAATAGAAAAGAAAATCCAAATTTTGAACCTATTTTCAGTCATAAGAACAATTTGGCCGCAAATATAAAACCAATCTATTTTGTTGTAAACTTATTCTGAAATAAGTCTATAATTTCGTTAGATTAATCGGTTGTAGTCCAGAAAGCTATGATTCACCAACCAAACCATAGCTTTCATGTTTTCTGAACTATAATCCAAAAAACAAGGCTATTTCTCGGCTTCGGCAAAATTGTAGCCTAAAATTGTTTCTAAGGTATTGGAATAACGTTTCCTAATTAATTTTGCGGTATGCATTCAACTCCATTAAACCTTCGCACACATACCTGCGGAGATTTACGGCTTTCAGATATTGGAAAAAAAGTACGCCTGTGCGGCTGGGTACAAACTACAAGGGATTTTGGAAAGTTTATTTTTATTGACATTCGAGATAGATTTGGTATAACACAAGTTGCTGTTAACCAGAAAGAACAAAGCGAATTGTATGAATTTGCTAAAAAGTTAGGCCGAGAATATGTTATTCAAGTAGTAGGCACGGTGGCTGAACGGAGTAACAAAAATCCACAAATAGAAACCGGAGATATTGAGATTATTCCGGAAGTAATTAACTTACTGAATGTTGCTGAAGTTCCGCCATTTAAGATTGAAAATATCACTGACGGAGGCGAGGAGCTTCGTATGCAGTATCGTTATTTAGATTTACGGAGGCCGGTGATGGCGCAGAACCTCGTTTTGCGTGCCCAAATGATACAGGCTATGCGCCGGTATTTGGATGCACAAGGCTTTTTGGAAATAGAAACCCCAAACCTGATTAAATCCACCCCCGAAGGAGCACGGGATTTTTTGGTGCCTTCCCGCCTGCACCCGGGTACATTTTATGCCCTGCCACAGTCCCCACAAATATTAAAACAACTGCTTATGGTATCCGGAATGGATAGATATTATCAGATAGTTAAATGTTTTCGGGATGAAGACTTTCGCGGGGATAGGCAGCCAGAGTTTACCCAATTAGACTGCGAAATGTCTTTCGTTACCCAAGATGACATTCTACAAACTTTTGGGGGTCTTACCCAAGCCGTTTTCAAAGAAATATTAGCTGTAAATCTACCTGAAATCCAGCAACTTACATATAACGATGCGATTCGTTTTTATGGTTCGGATAAGCCGGATTTACGCTTCGATGTGAAAATTCATACTTTTTCTCGGTCAGAAATAACCGGAATCTTTCCGGCTTTTGATGAAGCATTTAACAAAGGGGAAACCGTTGCCGGAATCTGCATCCCAAATGCAGCTTCATTATCTCGTAAAGAGTTAGATGAATTAGTTAATTTCGTTAAGACACCCAACAGAAACGGAAAAGGACTTTTTTACCTAAAATATAATGCTGACAATACCTTAAAATCCTCTGCCGATAAGTTCTTTTCGCAGGAAGATTTATTGTTGATTGCCCATTCTATCCAAGCAAAGCCGGAAGATTTGGTGTTGATTGTAGCGGATATTTCCTCAAAAACATACAAGATTTTAGGAGATTTGAGGCTTGAGCTGGCTAATAAACTATCTCTCAGAAAGCCTGATGTTTGGTCTGTTTTGTGGGTGGTAGATTTTCCGATGTTTGAACTTGACCCGGAAACCAACCAGTTAATTTTTGTGCACCATCCATTTGTTGCGCCCAATCCGGATGATTTACATTTATTAGAAACAAACCCCGAAACAGTTCGGGCGCAATGTTATGACTTGGTAATCAATGGTAATGAGATTTTGAGTGGTAGTATTCGGATACACCAACGGGAATTACAGAACCGTATTTTCAATATTTTAGGACTCAGTGAGTTTGAGATTCAGCAGAAGTTTGGGTTTCTGTTGCGGGCTTTTGAATACGGAGCACCTCCACATGGCGGCTGTGCTTTTGGGATAGACCGCTGGTGTATGCTTTTCGCACAAGGAAACTCTATTCGAGATGTTATCGCTTTTCCCAAAACAAGTGGTGGCCGAGATATTATGCTTGATGCTCCGGCAACCGTACCCGAAACAGCTCTTTCTGAACTACATATTTCTACACAATAATCAGAACAAAAAAATAACTCACTGATTATTAAATTGTTATTTTTATTTCAAAAATTTATTATTACATATAATAAAAAAGTACCTACCTTTGTACTCTGAAATCGCGGAGTGGAGCAGTTGGTAGCTCGTCGGGCTCATAACCCGAAGGTCATAGGTTCGAGTCCTGTCTCCGCTACAAATGCAGCCTACTATTCAACCAGTAGGCTGCATTTTTTTATGCCATAGCATAACAATGCAGGAATATATTACATTTGTGGAATAGCCAAAAACAAACCCTGTATGTCTTTATTACCCAGCAATTCTAAGGCGTCAGTTATTATTTCTGTTTACAACCGATTTGATTTTTTAAAACTTGTTTTAGCTGGATTTGAACGCCAGCAAGAGTCTGATTTTGAGATTATTATCGCTGATGATGGCTCTAATGCCGAATTCATAACACAATTTAATGCACTTAAAAAGAAGTCAAATCTTAGGATTAAGCACATTTGGCAGGAAGATCTGGGTTTTCGGAAAAACCGAATTCTGAATCAAGCAGTAATAGCTGCTGAATCTGAGTATTTGATTTTTATAGACGGAGACTGCATTCCGCACCCAGAATTTGTATCCGGCCATTTGCAACAAGCCCAGCAAAAATACTGCCTTAGCGGAAGAAGAGTAGATTTATCAAACCGCCTTACCAAACAACTAACTCCAGAATTTATTCAGGACGGAAACTTAGAGTCAGGAAGTTTCTTTTTACAAATGATAGTTGATTATCTACGCCTAAAACTCTTTCATCTAATGAACGGCTTTTATACCCAAAATCAACTTTTGTTGCGCTATTTTAACCGAAAAGAGCGTGGCTTGTTGGGTGCTAATTTTTCCCTGTATAAGTCTGACCTACTGGCTATCAATGGCTTTGATGAACGATATACTCAACCTACTTTTGGGGAAGATACCGATGTAGAATATAGATTGCGTTTAGCCGGCATCACCATAAAACCCATTTTGAACATTGCTGTACTGTATCATTGCTATCATAAACTTTTACCTCGACCGGATGAAAGCCGGCTATTATTTGAGCAGGTACAGAAAGAAAAACTATTCTTTACCTTGCATGGTATTAATAAGCCGCCAAACTAACTCTTTCAACATCAATTATTTTGTGATAAATAGCTTAAAATAAGCTACTTTATTATTTTTTTGGGTAATAGCTCAATAATTTTATGAGTCAATTTAGAAAGCGGGAGTTCGGATACCTTTTGCTTATCTGCCCAAATTCCGTTTGGAGTTTGTTCTATATTATCTAAAATTGTGGTAGCTTGGTAAGTTATGTGGGTCAAAATATGTTTTATTGGCTTTATGATTCCTCTTTTAGCTACAATATAATTCCATTCTGTTTCAGTTACTTCATAATTAGGTAGTTCCCATAGTCCTCCCCAAAGTCCTGATTCCGGGCGTTTTTGTATTTGAATTTTGTCTTGAAGTGCATTGAAAATAAGCTGAAAAACGATATATCGTACAGAACGAACTTTTGGGGGTAGAAATACGGGAAAATGAGTCGCTATATTTTGCAAATATGCTTTACAATACGCAGAGAATGGGCATTTTGAGCATTTTGGTTTTTGGGGAGTGCAAATTAATGATCCTAAATCCATCATAGCTGCGTTAAAGTCTGCTGAGGGAGCATTTTTAACCCAACTATCTGCCAAGTTCTGATAATGTGTTTTTGCTTGTGGGGAATTAACCGGCGTAGTATCAGCATAATAACGGCTGAGAATGCGAAAGACATTACCGTCTAAGACGGCAACTTCTTGGCTAAAAGCAAAACTGGCAATAGCTCTTGCGGTATAGGGACCTATCCCGGGTAGCTTGAGTAAAATTTCTAAATCCTGCGGAAACCTACCTTGATATTCGGAAACTAAAATCTTGGCACATTTGTGCATATTACGTGCACGGGCGTAATAGCCCAAACCCTCCCAAGCCTTTAATACTGACTCTAAGGAAGATTCTGATAACGAAAATACATCGGGAAAAATAGCTATAAATCGCTCATAATAAGCGTATCCTTGTTGAATCCGAGTTTGTTGTAAGATGATTTCGGAAACCCAAATTTGATAATGGTCTTGGATGTTTCGCCAAGGAAGAGTACGGCCAAAGTCGTTGAACCACGCAAGTAACAAAGTTATGTGTGGTTGCGGATTCATGTTAGATGGTTATTGCACCTTCTTTTAGTCTTTCGGTATTTTCGGCAATTCGTAAGGTTTCAATAACTTCATTTAGATTACCATCTAAAATCATTGGTAGATTGTATAGGGTGAGGCCGATTCTATGGTCTGTTAGGCGGCTTTGGGGGAAGTTGTAGGTTCTAATTTTGGCGCTTCTATCACCTGTAGAAACGAGGGATTTGCGTTTTGCAGCTGTTTCTTGGGATCTTTTGGTTAGCTCTATGTCGTAGAGTTTGGCGCGTAAGGTTTTCATGGCTTTATCCATATTTTTAATTTGAGAGCGTTCGTCTTGGCAACTGACGACTACTCCGGTTGGAATATGGGTGAGGCGGACTGCGGAATAAGTTGTGTTTACAGACTGGCCGCCGTTTCCGGAAGAGCAAAAAGTGTCTTTTCGTAGGTCAGAGTCTTTAATTTCTATTTCAAATTCTTCGGGTTCTGGGAGGGCTGCTACTGAGGCTGCGGAGGTGTGTATTCTTCCTTGTTGTTCTGTTTGGGGTACACGCTGCACCCGATGAACGCCGGATTCAAATTTTAGGTGCCCGTAACAATCTTCGCCGGATACCGCCACGATAATTTCTTTAAATCCGCCCATTGTACCTTCTTGGAAATCAGATACTTCAAATTTCCATCCTTTGACTTCGGCATAACGTTGGTACATTCTGAAGAGGTCTCCGGCAAAAAGTGCGGCTTCGTCGCCACCGGTACCTGCACGAATTTCTAAAATTGTGTTTTTGCTATCGTCAGGGTCCTGCGGGATAAGCAAATTCTTAATATCATTTTCGATAGCATCAAAGCGGGGTTCTAATAGAGCAAGCTCTTCTTTGGCTAATTCCCGTAAGTCTTCATCGGCTGTTTCTTGTAAGATAGCGCGTGCGCTGTCTATATTTGCTACTATTTTGCGGTATTTTTTGGCTGCATCAACGATACGTCCAAGTTCTTTAAGCTCTTTTCCTAAGGTACGCATTTGCTTAATATCATTCATTATTAATGGATTAGCTAATGCTTCATTTACCTCATCAAAACGAGCCTCTATTTCAGCAAGTTTTTCCAGCATTGGATACTTTATACGATTATTGATGCAAAGGTAGTATTTTTTTGAACAGGTTTTACGAACTTTGTCTGCACATGGAGTTTTTGGAGAGTTGCCCGGTCTGTAAGCGCGCTCAATTTGAGCCGTTTTTAAATTGTGTAGATTATACGGTTAGCAAAGAGCAGTTTTCTTTGGTACGTTGTGTTCAGTGTTCGTTTGTTTTTACGAATCCCCGCCCCGCTATGGCTGATATTGGCCGTTATTATGAGTCTGCGGCTTATACACCTCATTCCGGTGGTGATAGCTCGGTTATAGCGAAACTATATCGAGAGGTTCGTAAGATTGCCTTAAAAAATAAATTGCAGCTAATAACAAGGTTATGCCCAAATCCGGGAGGTATTTTGGATTATGGCTGCGGCAGCGGGGAGTTTTTACAAGTCTGCACCCAAGCCGGCTGGAAAACATTGGGTGTTGATGCCAGTGAAACGGCCAGAAAAATAGCTAAACAGCAAAATATTCAGGTAATTACCCCTGAAGAGCTATCTCAGAATAAACAAAGTTATTCTTTCGATATTATTTCTCTTTGGCACGTTTTGGAGCACTTGCATGATTTGCATGGCACTTTGGTTCTTTTAAAGGAAATATTATCGTCTAATGGTTGGCTACTTATTGCTGTTCCGAATCGAGATAGCAATGATGCCCAATTTTATCGGCAATATTGGGCTGCTTACGATGTTCCACGCCATTTGTATCATTTTCGTCCGCAGGATATGGAAGCGTTACTTAACCAGCATCAGTTAGAGATTGCAGAATTTTTGCCGATGCCTTTTGATGCGTATTATGTTTCGTTGCTAAGTGAACAATACCAAAATGTTGGAATAATGCGTTTTCCGAAAGCGTTTTGGTCTGGTTTGCGGTCTAATATAGCAGCCCGCAACAATGCAAAGTTCTCTGCCAGCGTGCTGTATTTAATTCGGCATAAGTTGTAATTATCATCAGGGAATTTTTCCGAATACCTGCTGAATGCTTTCGGAAAAATTACCGGAAAGTATCCACTGCCAATGAATTAGCCAAAACTTAGCTAACTTTTGTAGCTGTTCCGGAGTAATCAATTGCAATTTTTCTTCTAATTGATTTACCTCCATCCACTGGTTATAGACTACTCCTTGTGTTAGCCAATAGATTTGGCCGCTTCCGGTTTCAAAAGCCTCTATTGTTTTTCGATAAAGCAATTTTTTCTTAGCGGTAACGAGTTCTTCGGGTAGCATCCTTGAGCGAACGTGCTGTATTTGCTGCTGAATTAACAAAGCAAGTCCGTAGGGATTATATGTTTCGGCTTCTAAAACAATTATACCTTGCAGGCCGGGTAAATAACCGATAGAAATTTCGGTAGCTTGGCCGTTCAAATTAGCGGTTATTTTATCTTGCAGCAGCGCAACAAGGAGTTCAACGGCCAGAACATCTGCAGAACTACCCGAAGGGGCTGAAAGTAACCCTCGAATAGTACAGGTTGAGGAAACTGATTGCTTGCCGGATGTCTGTGATTTAGAGAAAGTCTTGTTTAATATTGGGCGGTTCACAAATTTACCTAACGGTAAATCTTGAAATGATTTTGCCAAATATGTCAGGGTAGAGTCGGTTAAGTTTCCCGATGTTAAAATACGAAGCCGAGAGCTCGTCATAAGTGTCTGATAATAAGAAACCACCATTTCTCTCGAAATAATAGATAATGATTTGAGTGAGCCTAATGGGTTTCGCTCATAAGGATAGCCTTTTAGGTATCGCTCAAAAGATGCTCTTTTCAGTTGCTCTGCCGGTAGCTTTTCGGCTTCAGATAGTGCTTTGTGATACCGAACTTGGGTTAGCTTAAAAGATTCTTCTTCAAAACCGGGATAGCAGACTAACTTGATGAATACCGGCCAAGCATTTTCTAACAAAACCTGCGGACATGAAAAATCAATTACCGAGAAATCTAAACCTGCCATTGTAGCAATCTGAACGTGATTTTCCTCAAAAATAGTTCTGATACTATCTTGGGTGTAGTATTTTGAACCGCCTACCAACATCGCATCTAAGGCCAATGATTCAATGCCTTCATATTTTTTTAGATAGTTATTTACGCCACCCAAAATAACAATCCGTACAGAAACAAAATCACTGCTGGTTGAGTAATGGTATAGGTTAGTTCCGCCGGAAGAAATTATCCGAACATTTGCCGGAATATTATCCGCAAATGATATTGTCTTCAGACTAAATGCCAATAATAACCAGATTAAAAAGAAGTTGTGGTTCAAGGTGCACAATATAAAGGTTGGCAAAAAGAAGCAATTTTACAATTTTGGGTTGAAACAAAAGCTACCTACCTCTCATTGCCAAAGCACAAAAATATCCAAAAATGGGCTAAAAAATTGAAATTCATTTTTTTGAAGCAGAAACTTGGCTGTAATAGTCTGATTATGGCTCAATATCAACTATTTTTATCTTGAATTACTCATCTTACGCAGTAGTTCATTAAATTTTGGGCTGTGAAATTAGTCTAATATGGATAACTTATCGAGATTTACATGGATTACCGAAATTGTTAAGTAACTAATTATTTGTTAGTAAGCCCCCAAATATTCCAAGCAATCTTAGCTTGTAGTTTTAGCATATTAATTCCGTTTAAAGTTGCTGCTTTTTTATCTGCTGCGCTTTGCATGAGGGCTGTTGTATGAGGGTTGTAAATTAAGTCATAAACTTTATGGTTAGCAGAAATTTGATTCAGTAAAATTGGGGGTGTTTCAGATACATTGGGATGCATTCCGCAGGGAGTTGTGTTTACAATAAGCTCAAATTCACCAAGCCCAATTTGATTTAACTGACTATAAGAAAGATGCTTAGAAATATGCGGTTTTCTCTCTACAACCGAAAAAGGAACTCCTAAACTCCTCAAAGCATAAGCAACAGCTTTAGACGCACCTCCACCTCCTAATATTATTGCGGACTTTGGTAACTCCGGTAACCACTCTAATAGGGTTATCTTAAAAGCATTGGAATCTGTATTGTATCCGACTTTTCTTCCACTTTTTTCCACCAAAATAGTATTAACAGCTTTTATTTCGGAAGCCTCCATACTTAATTCATCCAACAAATTGATTACTTGTTCTTTATAGGGAATTGTAACATTAAAACCGGAATATTTATGGTTTTTTTTTAGCCGGCTTTCTACCTGAGAAATTGTTTCGCAGGGTAATAAATCATACTGATGTGCCTCACCAAATTGTTGCTGAAATATTTTTTGTGAAAAGCTGTGGGAAAGCGGAAAGCCAATAAGCCCAAAATAACTCACGGGTTCTTTTGGAAAGAATTTAAATAAGTGCTGATACCCCACTGGTGTACACCGCCAACAGCATGAAAGTTACTGTAAGCATAGTCTAAGTAAAATTTTGACACCCGAAGACCTACGCCAAAAGACATTCCGGTTAGAAATAGCCCTTGAGTTTGGCGTTTAAGTTCTTGTCTGCGCTGATGATTGTAGCCAAAACGGATATGGAAGTTTTTAGAAAGCACGAGTTCTGTTCCAAATACCAAATGGCGAAAGATATTATCTACGGCACTAATTTTTTGTGGAATTTCTTGGCCGGCAAGGTCATATTGAGTTGGTTGATAGGGATTTTTGTAAATTAAGGTAGGGCGCACCAAGTTTACAAGCGTTAGGGATAAGCGCAAAGGTGTATGTGCCAGCTTATGTGTAACGCCAATTTGCAAGTCCAAAGGCAATGGGTCTGGTGAATCTGCCGGTGAAAAAGTCTTAAGTTGTGCACCTACATTACTGAAAGAAACACCCACAGAGAGTCTTTTTTCCGGAATATACAAAAGCCCGCCTAAGTCCATAGCTATTCCAAGCGCAGAACGCCCTGCAATAGAGCTCGTTATAAACTTAAAGTTACCGCCAAAACGCACATATTCACCAAAACTTCGGGAAAGTCCGGCAACAAAAGCAATATCATTAGCACGAAAATTCCCAATACGATTTCCAAATTCATCGGCCTCAGTAAACTTTCCATAATTTACATATTGAAGTCCGCCAAACAAATTTAGGTTTCCGGCAATACGATGTGAGTAGGCGAAAGACCCATAGGAAATATCTGCTAAATAGCTTGTTATGCCAATTTGCCCGCGACTGTGCATAGAGTCGGAATTGATAGACGGGTTAAAAAAAGCTACGGAAAGATCTCTATCATACAAGGAAACGTTAGCTCCTCCATTGGCTGCAATGCGCGCACCCGGCGAAAGCCGTAAAAAATCAAAAACAAATCTTCCGCCGATCTGGGCATCACTTACTGAATAACAGTAAGTTAAAAAAATAAATAATAATCCGAAACGCATGAAACCTGCTACAAATATAGACAATTACCGAAGAAAAACTTTTGCGAATCTATTAAAGACGTTGAATTGTAAGTCTTTATTTCGGTAAAATATAATTACAAGGGAATAAACACTTTTAGCACCCCAAAGCGGTGCTAAAAAAGAGAAAATCAACTTTCTTCCAAGTAAACATCTAACAGACCATCCGGTAAATCCATATACAATGTTTTTTCTGTACGATTTACCGATATTAGAAATGAATCTACAATTGGGATTAGGATTTCTACGTTTTGGTAAGGAACAACCAATAAATCCTGTGCGGGCATTTCTTTAACTTCCCGCACTTTACCAATAGATCCTAATTTTTTATCAACTACTTCAAAATCAATTATTTCATAGTAGTAAAATAAGTTTCCGGTTAGTTTTGGGAGTGTAGAAATTGGGAGAAATAATTCTACTCCGGTCAAAGATTCTGCAGCCTCTCGGGTATTAATCTCTTTAAATTTAATTAAGAAAGACTGACCTCCGGTATGTTTTATATCTGAAACTGAATATTTTTGAAGTCCTTGATCTTTTGTGGGCAGGTAAAAAAGTTTTGATTTTAGATATGCTTGTGGCGTATCTACGTCGAAGAGTGCAGCTACGTTTCCATGAAGGGCGTGTGCGCGCAATATTTTGCCAACATAGTAGCAGTCAGAATATTGCAGGTCTTTCATAGATTACTCGCTTGCAGGCGGAGCGGATTCTTCAACAACAGATGGCTGGTTCTTGCTTCTGATTCTTTCTTCAATAGCTTGACGGCGCTTAGATTCTTGATTTAGAGCTTCTGATTTACGTACTGCTTCTTCGGCGGCTAAGCGGTCTTTTTTAGCTTGGATTTGGGCTAATTTATCTTTTTGCCAAGTCTCAAATCGGCTTTGGATTTCTTCCGGTGAAAATCCTTTGCGCGTTAAATGCAATTTTAATAATACTCCTTTGTAAGATAGGATTGCACGAACGGTTTCGGTAGGTTGGGCACCATTTTTCAGCCACTTTAGAGCTTTATCTTGATCAAGATCAATTGTAGCGGGGTTCGTTAGGGGGTCATAATGACCAACGATCTCAATGAAACGTCCATCTCTGGGTGAGCGAGAATCTGCTGCAATGATATGATAGTAAGGTCTATCTTTACGACCAAGTCTTCTAAGTCTTAAACGTACAGGCATTTCGAGTACTCAATAATTTTTTAAGAGCGCAAAGGTACAAAATTTTACTTGTATTTTACAATAAAACTTTATAAAAAGAAAATTTAAACTCTTTTTCGGAACAATGATTGTTGTTGCTTCTTCATTGAGATATAGCTGAAAAAGGTATTAACATTAGAGCAGATATAAAATATTAAGCATAATTTCGTAACTTTGAGCGTGTTTTCTGGAAAAAACGTACTTCAGTTTTTTGCAAATAAACGGGTACATCTAACAATCGCTTGGACGTTATCAATACTTATCACATCTGGCACCCTTTATGTTTTATTGCGCTCGGAATATTTACGTAATGAACTAAAAAGCAATATCTTAATAAAAGCCCGGCTATCTCAAGTAGCTGATAAACTACAATCCTTTCAGTATCAGGTTACAGATATAAATAAATACAATTCTCCTGAAGGAGATAGTGCTATTTTTCATTATTGGGGTGAATTAAAACGGTTTTCTGAGGAGTTAGAAGAATATTTGATATTAGACAATAAATACCAAGTTGAGCACTTTAAAGGAAAATATTTACCCAAAATACAGCTACTCAATAAGCATATTTCTGAGAATACCCTCGTTGTTCAGAGAAAAGCTGCTACTGAAACGATTATCCAAGACTTAAAAGGTATCTATACCCAAATAGTCGAAACAACAGAACTCGTTACCAACATTCAGCGCCAACTATCTACTGAATTAAATCTATTATGGACTATATCTTTGGGTATATTAGCTATATTTTGCCTCTTGGTAGGGCCGTTTTTGGCTATGGTTTATACCATAATTCGTATTAGTGCGAAAAATAAAATAATTTCTAAGCAACTTGAAAAAGCCGAAACTAAACTATCTGAAACCCAACAGTTAGGAAAAATAGGAAGTTGGGACATAGACTTGACTTCCGGCGAGCATTCTTTTTCAGAACAATTCTTTGCTTTATATGAAGCATATACACCTGATGAACAGCAGCAGTTTTACAACAATATTCTCAAAAATTCACAGAATTCATTTTGGAAAAATATTCATATTGATGACCTAAACAATGTGAAAGAACTTATTGAAAAAAAACTTAAATCCTACACAGCTTTTGACGTTGAGTACCGCATAGTAACCACCACCGGAAAAGTAAGATACCTCCGAAATACAGTTAAATTTATTAAAAATCAAACAGGAGAGGCTGTAAAACTATCCGGTACAGTTCAGGATATTACGTCATACAAATCATTACTCAATAAACTCAGCACCAATAATTACCTGCTTCAAGGAATTTTAGAAAGCACCCAAGAGCAGATAATAGCCCTCGATGTTCAATTCAACTATATCACTTTTAATCAAACGCATGCAAAATTCATGAAACTATTTACCCTAAGAGATATTGAAGTGGGTGGATGTATGTTAGATTACTATTCGGATACAAAAGGGCAGCAATATGTTGAAGAAAAAGCCCGCAGCGTTTTACAAGGATCCTATATCAAAAATGAATATCAAAAAGTAAAAAATGCTACTAATAATGAATTAATTCACATCTTATATTCTGCGTATCCAATTTATAATCAACAGAATAAAGTTCGGGGGGTAGCAATTTTTGTTTCTAACATAACCCAACAAGTTAATACCGAAATAGAGAAGAAAAACCAAGAAGAAAAATATGCACGCTTGATTGAAAACATGACCGAAAGTGTAGTATATTTTGATACAGCAGTTAAGATTATTTTTGCCAACCCTTCTTTCTATGAACTCACCCAGATTAAGACGAAACCTACGCTTTTTAATGACTTTTCACAAATATTTACAAATAAAGCAGATCAGGAACTCTTTAATAGCCTAACAACTAAAACACTATCCGGCGAGCAAACTTATTTAGAAGCCGCAATTACCGGAGATCCTAACCAATTTGCATGGGTGAAAATGGCCTCTGTCCCTATTTATGACACAAATAGAGAAATAAACGGCTTTATGATTACGATTACCAACCTAACCAAACATAAAGAATTAGAAGACGCATTAAGCCAATCCGAACAAAGAATCCGCCATATCCTCGAAAATACCCAAACTATGTTGCTAATCCATGATACAGAAGGATATGTTATTGAAGCCAATAAAGCTGTTCTGGAAAACTTTCATTACTCAAAAGAAGAATTTACAGGTAAAAATATTAAAGAATTTCTTCCGGAAGAACACGCAGAGTTCTTTGACACCTACTTAGAAAAAATAATTCACCAAAAAGCAGACCAGGGCTATATGACTATCTTTAATAAAAATAGAGATAGACGTATTGCCGCCTATAAAAATATTTATGTAGAAGCTGACCCTCCGTATATCATTGCCAGCTCAATAGACGTAACAGAAGACATACGCACCAGAAAAGAAATCGAAAAACAAAAAGCATTAATTCAGCAAATTATATCAATATCCCCTAACTTGATTTTTGTCAAAAATCAACACCAAGAATACATTTTAGTAAATCAATCCTTCGCCGACTTTTTCCACAAAAAAGCAGCAGAAATAATTGGAACTACTGACAAAGAGTTAGTAAAAGAATCACACCTAATAAGATTCTATGAAGCCATGGATACAGAATGTATCAAAAACCCGTACCAAATCTTTACCTACGAACATTCCCTCCAGCATGATGACCAAGAAAAACGTTTCTTCTTCACCAAAATGTCCTTTTTAAGTAACAATGAACAAATGATACTTGGAATATCTACTGACATAACCCGCCAATATGAATATCAAAAAGAAATAGAGCAAATAAACATAGCCCTAAAAGACAATAACGCGGAACTAAACGCTACCTTAGATAAACTCCAAGAAACATACGAAAAACTAACCCAAACAATGCGGGTTAAAGATGATTTTATGGCTAATATGAGCCATGAAATCAGAACACCACTAAACGCAATTATAGGCTTTGCAGACCTCCTCCAACAAACTACGCTCTCCGAAAAACAGAACCAATACACACGAATTGTTCACCAAGCCTCTGAAAAATTATTGCAAATCATAAATGACTTATTGGATTTTAATAAGTTAGAATCCGGCAAAATAGTCTTGCATCCGGCAGAATTTCATGTCAAAGAAGCCGTTTTATTCCTACAAAACCTATTTGAATTTAAAGTTCGGGAAAAAAATCTTTCTTTTTTGGTGGACTATTCCCCAAATATTCCCCCAATATTGGTAGGAGACATAAGCCGCCTACATCAAGTCTTAATCAATTTACTGGGTAACGCCTGTAAGTTTACCCTGCAAGGTTCAGTAACTCTTTCCGTAGGCGTAGAAAAAAGAACCCAAGAGCATTGCTGGCTATCCTTTGAAATCATAGATACCGGAATTGGAATCCCCGAAGATAAACTAACTACTATATTTGAACGTTTTGAGCAAGTTAGCTCCGGAATAAATCGTAAGTTTGAAGGTACCGGGCTTGGCCTGAGCATTACCAAAAATTTTGTAGAACTTATGCACGGAACAATCACCGTAAGCAGCGTATTAGGGAAAGGTTCTACTTTTAGAATCGTTATACCGTTCCGGATTCCTGATCCAACAACTATCACAGAACCCATAACAGTAGCCCCCGAAGAAGCTATCCCGAACCAACTTTTAACAATATTAGCCGTTGAAGATAACCCCCTGAACCAAATCTTGGTAAAAAAAGTATTGGAAAACTTAGGCCACACAGTTACCATAGCATCTGATGGTGAAAAAGCTATTCATCAACTATTTGATAATAAGTATGATATAGTTTTGATGGATATTCAGATGCCGGTTTTAGATGGCTATCAAACCATTGAAAAGATTAGAAACGAATTGTTTTTGAGTATTCCGGTTATCGCCCTAACGGCTCATTCTTCAGAAGAAGAAAAAGAAAGATGTTTAGCCTCCGGCTTCAATGGTTATATAACCAAGCCATTTAAACCCAATGAATTGCAGAAATTAATTATGACTACTTGGATGCTACATATTAACTCAAAAACAACTTAGCGTGTAGCCATTTTTTTTACAGCATAATACTTTTTGCTTTTAATCAATACTTAGGATAAAAGACATTATTTTGTATATCATTCGCCCTAAGCTATATTTTTGCAGAACAATCGGCCTTGAGGTAATTTTTTGAAAAAAGTTAGTTTATTATTGTTATTTCTCTGGATGGTATTAGTTGGTTTTGCCCAGTTGCCGCCAGTTCATGCTGTTTTTCCCAAAACTTCCGGAAATTGGGCAAGGTCTGTATTAGATACATTATCCATAGAGGGGAAAATTGGCCAGCTATTTATGTGCAGCGCGTTTTCTAATGGAAAACAAAATTCTGCAGAAGTAGAATACTTAATCAAAACATACCGAATTGGCGGAATCATCTGGATGCAGGGTAACCCCAGAAGTCAAGTTAATCTGAATAACCGCTATCAGATGCTCAGTAACATACCGTTGTTAGTTGCCCAAGATGCCGAATGGGGTTTAAATATGCGTTTAGATAGTACCATACGCTTTCCCAAGAATATGGCACTCGGTGCAATTCAGGATGATTCTATAATTTACCGCTATGGTGCAGAACTTGCCCGGCAATGCAAAGCCGTAGGCGTTCATCTCAACTTTGCACCGGTCGTTGATGTTAATAACAACCCACAAAATCCGGTTATCAATGACCGGTCTTTTGGTGAAGACAAATACAATGTCGCCCGTAAGTCCGTGATGCTTATGCGCGGAATGCAAGACAACGGCGTAATAGCCTGTGCAAAACACTTTCCGGGACACGGCGACACTGAATCAGACTCGCACCACGACCTACCGATAATCCCACACGGACGCACCCGCCTGGATACCCTCGAACTATACCCCTTTGTGCAGCAATTTTGTGAAAACGTCCAGTCTGTAATGGTTGCGCACCTATACCTACCAGCCTATGAAACAACAATCAACCTTCCGGCAACGCTGTCCTACCCAATAGTTACCCGACTTTTAAAAGACTCCCTTGATTTTCCCGGTATCGTATTAACGGATGCCCTAAATATGCAAGGCGCAAATAAATACTTTAGCCAAGATACCTTAGGGATTTTAGCACTGCTCGCCGGTAACGATATTTTACTTTACCCCGAAAAAGTTTCCGTAATGTTTCAAGCCATCCTACGCGCCTATCAAAATGGAACGATAGACAAAGCTTGGCTTGATGAAAAAGTATATAAAATTCTATTGGCCAAAGAATGGCTCGGTATTCATCAAAATAGATTTGTAGAGCCTACTTTATGGGAAACAGAACTCAACAGCCCAAGTGCCTTGAAGCTAAAACAGGAACTTTACCGTGCAGCCATTACCCTACTTAAAAATGACAATCAACTGATCCCGATTCAGGTTACAAACCCTCAAGAAACAATTTGTTTACAAGTAGGTTATCAACAAAATACCCCATTTACCAACCAAGTTTACCAAAGTATAGGCGTAGAAACCCTCATTTTACCCAAAGAGGGTTTAAGCCCGATTCAGCAAGATTCTTTGTTGATGCGCTTAAATGCAGTTAATACCGTGATTATCGGGATTTTTGATATGAATCGTCAGCCAGCCAAAAACTTTGGCCTAAGTCAAGGTACATTACAACTAATTGAAAGAATTGCTTCCAAAGGGAAAAAAACAATCCTATCTGTTTTTGGAAATGCATATTCACAACGGTTAATTCCAAATTTTGAAGGAGCGTGGTTGCAATGTTATGACGAATCAGTTGAAGCACAGTCAGTTGCGGCAGAAACTATCTTATCTGAATTTATTCCCTATGGAAGAATTCCAGTTAATGGCCGCTTACCAAGTGCTATCAAAAAAGATTCACTCACAAAACGCTTTGTTTTCGGCGAACCTACAACGATGGGAATAAAAAGAAATTCTTTGAGCCAAATAGACACCTTAATGTCCAAATGCTTAGAAAAAAAGCTATTTCCCGGTGCCGTTGTAATGGCCATGAAAGGAGATACTGTATTTTATGCCAAAGGCTTTGGGTTTACGGATTACAGTGCCAAAGTGCCCGTAAATCCGGCCAACACGCTGTATGATTTAGCCTCCGTTACAAAAGTAACGGCTACTTTGTTGGCCGCCATGCGCTTATATGAACAAGGTCGCTTGCTCTTAGATGAACCCATAGCTACCTACCTTCCGGAGCTAAAAAACACAAACAAAGCAACTATTCAAGTTATCCAGCTATTACAGCATAATGCAGGTTTCCCGCCATTTATTCCATTTTGGAAGCGCACGATGAATGGAAAAAACGTTGACCCGAATTGGATAAGCAAAAAAATGGAAACCCCGTTTACTATCCCATTAAACGACAGCTTATTCCTAAACAAAAATTTCCCGGATTCCATGTGGCACTGGATTCAGCATTGTGATTTACCCAATAAAGGAAAAGTTGTCTATAGCGATTTAAGTATGATTGTGTTGGCAAAAATTATTGAACGCATACTTAAGATGCCCTTAGAATGGTATCTTACAGAAACATTTTACTCACCACTTGGGATGACCAATACGGTTTTTAACCCCGGAATGAAATGCCTGAATAAGCCAATAGCCCCAACAGAGATAGATGATATTTGGCGGCTTGGAACTGTATCTGGTTATGTACATGATGAAAACGCTGCTTTATTAGGGGGCGTTTCCGGTCATGCAGGTTTATTTTCAACAGGTTATGACATCCTTAAAGTTCTTTCGATGTTGCGAAACAACGGTCTATTTGCCAGAAAACGTTATTTAGATTCTACAACTATAGAACTTTTTACTCGCCCTTCTCTAACCTATAGCCGGCGTGGTTTAGGCTGGGATAAGCCTGATATAAATAACAAAGCTGCCTCCCCTACCTCAGAAAAAGCGTCTCCACAAACCTACGGCCACTTGGGATTCACCGGAACCTGTGTTTGGATAGACCCAACAAACCAGCTAACGTATGTATTTTTATCCAATAGAACCTACCCAGTAGATACTGATATGCGTTTCGTGCAGGAGAGTATAAGAGTAAAAGTTATGGATTTACTCTATGGCGCGATACAAAATTGACTTTGTTGAATAAAAAAACTGTATATTTGGTTCTTTAAAACTAAAACTATGCCAGTACGTATTGAACGCGATGAACCGGAAAACATCACCACAACTAACAACCTGTCTAATAATAATAGCAATTCGCAGGCAGACAGAAACCCGTTGATAAATAGTAGCACTAAGCAGTTTATTTTGATGACCATTTTTTCGATGGTTATACGGCTGATTATGCGAACTATATTTAGACAAAGGAGATTTTAGCAAGCTAATGTTACGGGATTGGGGGCGTATTCGGGAGCAATGTATCCGGACGGGCGTTGATTCTTTTCCCTTAGTAGCATTAGTTGGTTTTTTTGCCGGATCTATTATCGCTTGGCAGGCTGCCTATCAGTTTAAGGGTTTAATATCTCTATCTATCATGGGTGGGCAGGCAACGCGAGTTATTGTGATGGAGATGGGGCCTGTTTTAACTGCCTTAGTGATTTCAGGCCGTATTGGTGCTTCAATGGCTGCTGAGTTAGGAACAATGCGCCTCTCCGAACAAATAGATGCGCTACTAACATTAGCTATCTCGCCAATACGTTTTTTGGCATTACCTCGTATCGTCGCTTTAACAATAATGATGCCTTTGCTAACATTTTATGCCAATATGATAGCAATAGTGGGAGCTTGTTTTGTATCAAATTATTTTTTGGGAATTACTCCGGAAACTTTTTTCAGCTCGATTCAAGATTTTGTAGAAGTAAAGGATATTTTTGGGGGTATTTTTAAAGCGGTTATTTTTGGGGCATTAATATCTGGAGTTTCCTGCCATATAGGCCTGAAAGCAAGTGGCGGCTCAGTAGGCGTTGGAAACGCTACTATTCAAGCCTTTGTGGGATCTGCTGTTGCGGTACTTATTTCTGATTATATTCTCTGGATAATCTTATTCTGAAATCTGAATTCCGGAATGCATCTGGCAATAAAGGATTTACGGTTTCAAAAGTAGTTAAAAGCTATTCAGCTATCGAGCCAAGTAGGGTTGCTGATGTAGCACTTTCAACCAACACCTCAACATAATCTCCCTGATTAATTATTTGATTTTTAGGTGAAAATACTACCATTTTATTATTGTCGTTTCTGCCACACCATTCAGATTGGTTTTTTTTAGCTGTTTTTTCTACCAATATAGAAAACTTTTTTCCAATATCTCGCTGGTTTGATTGGAAACTTGCCTTGCTCTGAATGTCTATGATTTCATTCAGCCTTTGTTTTTTGGTTTCTTCGGGAACGTCATCAGGGTATTTTCGTTGTGCTAAGGTGCCGTCTCTCTCTGAGTATGCAAACATATAGGCGTAATCAAATTGAACTTGCTTCATAAGTGATACTGTTTCTTGGTGGTCGGATTCTGTTTCGCTACAAAATCCGGTTATAATATCCGTAGAGATGGCGCAGTTAGGGATAATTTCCCGTATTCTGGCTATTTTTTGGAGATACCATTCTCGGGAGTAATTGCGGTTCATCATATCCAAGATTCGGGTAGAGCCACTTTGAACTGGTAGATGAATGTAATTACAGATATTTGGAAATTCTGCTATTGTAAATAGCACTTCGTCTGTGATGTCTTTGGGGTGCGAAGTGGCAAAACGAACTCTGAGGCTTGAATCTAACGCGGCCACTTGACGCATAATCTGGGCAAAGCTAACTCCCTCATAATCATAAGAATCTACATTTTGGCCTAGTAGAGTTACTTCTTTGTAGCCGTTTTGTATAAGTTCAGATACTTCATCTAAAATGCTTTTGGCGGGTCGGGAGCGTTCGCGCCCGCGTGTAAACGGAACTACACAAAAACTGCACATATTATTGCAGCCCCGCATAATTGACAAAAATGCAGTTACTCCGTTGCTATTTAACCGAACCGGCGAAATATCTGCATACGTTTCTTCGCGAGAAAGCAGCACATTAACAGCTTTTTGTCCTGTTTCTATTTCTGCTAAGAGTGTTGGTAAACTCCTATAAGCATCAGGGCCAACGACCAAATCAACTAATTTTTCTTGCTCTAAAACTTTATCTTTTAGTCGTTCTGCCATACAGCCTAATAGCCCCACAACTAAGCCCGGTTTTTTCTTTTTGAGGTAGCTGAGAGATTTTAGGCGTTGCCAAACTCGATTTTCAGCATTTTCTCGAATGGAACAGGTGTTTAATAGCACTAAGTCTGCGTTTAATTCATCTTGAGTAAAGCCATAGCCTGCGCCGGTAAGTACCGATGCGATGATTTCGGTATCAGAAAAATTCATTTGGCAGCCGTAAGTCTCAACGAAAGCGAATTTACTTGAGCTATCTTTTTCCTCATTTGGTAGATAGCGTTCACCCTGTCTCTGCTCGTCAATTACTTTTTTAGACTCATTAAACATATTGGTTTTAAGGTGATTAGGTTATCTTTTTTTGTTTCGTTCTAATTTTCTGCGTTCAGCACGGCTTAACGGACGGTCATCTGTATGGGGGTTTTCATCTGCATATTCGTCATCTTGAATAACATAATTTTTTGATTTTGATTGTTCTTTGTGTTCTTCCTCGTGTTTAGCAGAAAGTTTGGAAAAGTCATCTCTCTTGGGTGCAGCCTGAGTTGTGTTAAATCGTTTTTGCTCTTCTGGCGGATTTGCAATCTGAGCTCTGAACAAGAAAGATAGCGTTTGAAAATTGATGGTACTCAGCATTTGCTGAAAGATTTCAAATGCTTGGAATTTATAAACCAAGAGAGGGTCTTTTTGCTCAAAAACAGCATTTTGAACAGATTGGCGAAGGTCGTCCATTTCTCTTAGGTGTTCCATCCAATTTCGGTCTATTACTTGAAGAATTATGGTTCTTTCCAATAAGTCAATCAGGTATTTGCCGTGTTCTTGGGCTATTTGGCGAATCGGTAGCGGTAAGCCTATAACGCTTGATCCGTCTGTGAGGGCTACTTCAACATAGTTTACCTGAGGCGGAATTTGCCCGATTACAGCCTTGATTGAAGAGGTGATAATCTCTGCTATTCTTTCGGTTCTTACTTTATACTGATTTTTAGCAAGTTCAAATAAATCTTGGATTAAGTCTTCTTGTTTTTTATGTTCAAGGTCTTTATCTGTTATGGTAGGGTCAATAGCGAGGGTTCTAAGTGCTTCTAATCGTAATGTTTCGGCATCAGAACTTTTTTGAATGATATTTTGGCAGGTGTCATAGAGCATATCTTCAAAGTCCACCCGGATTCTATCACCGAATAAGGCATTGCGTCTGCGTTTATAGATAACCTCTCTTTGGGAGTTCATCACGTCATCGTACTCAAGGAGACGTTTACGCATTCCAAAGTGATTTTCTTCTACTTTTTTCTGTGCATTTGTGATTGACCTTGATATCATGGAATGCTGGATAACTTCTCCTTCTTTATGGCCAAGTCTATCCATGATTCCGGCGATTTTTTCGGAGCCAAAAAGTCTCATGAGGTCATCTTCTAAGGATACGAAGAATTGTGATGAGCCTGGGTCTCCTTGCCGGCCTGCCCGTCCGCGTAGCTGGCGGTCAATACGTCTGGATTCGTGCCGTTCACTCCCGATGATTGCTAAGCCTCCGGCTTCTTTAACGCCCGGCCCTAATTTAATGTCTGTACCGCGTCCAGCCATATTGGTAGCAATAGTTACTGTACCGGCAGTCCCTGCCTCTGCAACAATTTCTGCTTCACGCTGATGCTGCTTGGCATTCAAGACATTATGCTTGATTTTTTGCAATGAAAGCATTTTGCTTAATAGCTCTGATACTTCCACAGAGGTTGTTCCTACCAGAACGGGTCTTCCTGCCTGTGAAAGGCTTACTATTTCTTCGATGATAGCGTTATATTTTTCTCGTTTAGTTTTATATACCAAATCATCGGCATCTTTACGGATAATTAATTTATTGGTGAGGATAACGGTTACATCTAACTTATAGATTTGGTATAATTCGGCAGCTTCTGTTTCAGCAGTACCGGTCATTCCGGCTAATTTGTGATACATTCGGAAGTAGTTTTGCAGCGTGATGGTTGCAAAGGTTTGGGTGGCAGCTTCTACTCGAACGTTTTCTTTGGCTTCAATGGCTTGGTGTAATCCGTCTGAATACCGGCGGCCGGGTAGCACACGCCCCGTTTGCTCATCTACAATCATCACTTTGCCATCTTGAACGATATATTGAATGTCTTTTTCAAATAGGCAGTAGGCTTTTAATAACTGTTGGACGGAGTGTAAACGTTCTGATTTTTCAGAATAGCTGCGGGAGAGGTCTTCTTTACGTTGTATTCTTTCTGCATCGGATATGTTAGCGGAATATTCTATTTCGTTAAGCATTGCTGCGATATCCGGCAGCACGAAGAAGTCGTGGTCTTCTCCCTGTTTGGTAATTAACTCGCGTCCTTTATCCGTAAGTTCAGATGAATTGTTTTTTTCGTCTATTACGAAATACAGTTCTTCATCTACGATATGCATATTTTTGGAGTTATCTTGCATATAGTGTGCTTCTGATTTATTCAGCACTGCTTTAACTCCTTTTTCGCTTAGGTATTTGATAAGTGGCTTGTATTTAGGGAGTCCTCGGTGTGCTCTTAGGAGCATTAGGCCTCCTTGCGTTGTGTCGTTTTTGTCAATTAGCAGTTTTGCTTTATTTAAACATTCATTGACGACACGGCGTTGTTCTTGCACTAAGCGTTCAATACGTGGTTTAAGTAGATGAAATTCATGTTTATCTCCTTGCGGAACTGGGCCGGATATGATTAAGGGAGTACGGGCTTCATCAACCAATACGGAGTCCACTTCGTCTATCATTGCATAATGAAGTTTTCGTTGTACGAGGTTTTCGGGGTGGGTAACCATATTGTCCCGAAGATAATCGAAGCCAAATTCGTTGTTGGTTCCGTAGGTTATATCAGCTAAGTAGGCATTTTGCCGTTGAGGGGTATTGGGGTCATGGATGTCAATTACATCAACACGGATTTTATGGAATTCAAAGATAGGGCCGTTCCACTCGCAGTCTCTTCGTGCTAAGTAGTCATTAACGGTTACGATATGGACTCCGAAGCCGGCGAGTGCGTTTAAGTAGGCTGGCAGTGTAGATACTAAGGTTTTTCCTTCACCAGTTGCCATTTCAGAGATTTTTCCCTGATGTAAGTTGACCCCTCCCATGAGCTGCACATCATAATGCACCATGTTCCACTCAATTTCGTTACCGGTTACTAACCAGCGGTTTTGCCAGATAGCTTTATCTCCATTGATTACTACGTTAGGCTTATTGGCTGCAATGGTTCTGTCCCAATCGGTAGCTTGAACAACCAACTGTTTATTTTCTGTTAAACGGCGACAGGTTTCTTTAACGACGGCAAATGCCTCCGGTAAAATTTCATTTAGAGCAGCTTCCAAAGTTTGATTTCTTTCTTTGGTTAGCTGGTCTATTTGGCGGTAAATTTGCTCTAAATGAGTAGTATCATCTTGGTTTTCGCTGGCTTGGGTTTCTTCTTGTAGGGAAGCCAACTTTGAGTTAGTAGCAGTTAAGTGATTGGTAATACGTTTTTGAAAGTCTTCGGTTTTGGCTCGTAACATATCGTCAGAGATAGTACGTAGCTTAGCATATTCTTGGTTAATAGCTGCTACTAATGGCTTTAGAGCTGCAACGTCTTTATCTTTCTTAGAAGGAAAAAATTTAGAAAGAAAGTTCCACATATAAATATTTCTTTTCGAAAAGGTTGCAAAGTTACAAATATTTTAGGCTATCATTCTTAATATTTCGGTACAAGACAAAAATATAGCAACCTAAAAACCGAAGAAATAGGTTCTTATCAATTTTGACAGAGAACTGATATTCTGTATATTAAAGGTTTATTTTCAATACAATACCGTTAAAAAAGAGCATTAATCCAGAAAACAAAAATAGGCAATTATACGATAATGATATTTTAATTAGACCAAAATGTATCTATATTCATATATTTGAATGTGCATATAGACATTACCATTTGAGGGCTTAGGTTCTTTATTGCTTGGTCAAAGAATGTGCTGATTTGTTCTAAATTTTCGAAATGTTTATTGGTAAACTTTCTTTTGATATGTTGCCATATCTTTTCAGCAGGGTTTAACTCTGGGCTGTAAGGAGGTAGAAATAATAGGAAGATATTTTTTGGAATGATTAGTTTTTTTGCCTTGTGGAATGCACCATTATCCAAAACCATTATTTTGTATTCTTCAGGTTCTTGCAATGAAAATTCATCAATGAAAATTTGAAAAGTTTCTCCATTGCAACTAGGCATCTCCAGTTGGAATTGCGTACCACTTACAGGAGAAAATGCTCCAAAAAGATAAGTGTATTGAAAAACTTGTTGGAAAGTACACACCGGTTGAATGCCCTTGGCCGTAAGACCTCTACCATACTTGGTATGTAATCCAAAACGGCTTTCGTCTTGAAAATAGAGATTAACAGATTGAAAATCTATTGAAAATGAAAGGATTATATTGGTTACTCTATTGATAAAGTTTTTTTAAAATCCTCAACAGCTAGTTCATTTTTTTTGACATGGCTTTTGCGAGCTACTTTTACCTTTGTCCCAAAATGCTTTGTGGCATATTTAAGCACTGTGTTGTATTTAATATCCTTGTTAAACTCATTGGCTATCCATTCCTTGAGTTCAATATACCCTGCCAGTCCATTTTTAGGGTCATGCAGTTTCTCTTCCATTTTTTTATGCTCTTCCTTGGTGAACACTGATGGCTTTCCTGCTTTCCCTTTCCTACCATTATGTAGCAAGGTGTCCATACCTCCTTTTTTGTAGGCAGTGCGCCAATTGTGGATGCTTTGACTGCTGGCACCAATGGTATCCATCAACTCACGTTTAGAAATACCTTTACTGCCCGCCTCTTTCATCGCTACCAACATTTTGATGCGAGGTTGCATCATTAAAGACGATGATTTTAATGATTTTCTCAACTCAGTCAAACTTTCTGATACAGGAATATATAATGCAAATGACATAATGATTTATATTAAAAACCAAAAATAAAATAAAAAATCCAATATGCAAAATATTGGTCTTGTTTATTTTTCACTATCGTATTAATTAATTCAAAATCAAATAGTTAAATATTTTTATTCTTTTTGTCGTGCAACAGGCTCAA